>DASUPQ010000485.1 GCA_036280995.1 Actinomycetota bacterium
GGACATCTACATCTAGGAGTGTCGGGTCAGGCGGTCAGCTGCTCGCAAATCTGCTCGATGTCATAGAAGTGATGGGGCTCCAGGATGGCCGCACCGGTGTCCAGGTTGATCTTCAGCACACCGGTGAACTCAAAGGGCACCTGGCCCGTGGTGGTGAGGATGGCCGTGCCGTCAGGTGCCACCCGGATCAAATCGGCCCCGACGTTCCTGGCCCGGATCTGGTTGTCACCCGCGGTGGCCACAACTTCGAAGTTAACCGTGAACAGCTCCTGCAGGACCTGTCCGTCGGGAAAGGTGAAGGCGGTGACCCGGCCGGTGAGGGTGACGGTGACCTCGACCCCGCACTCCCCGCTCAGGAACGGATCTACGAACGTTTCATCGATCGGGATGACTTCCCTCTCCGGCGGCTGGGCCGCCGCGGCGGTGGCCCCGAGCACCACCACGAACAATGCTCCCAGAACAGCCAGCACCCCAGTGGTGCACTGTCGCCTCATCGCCCGTCCCCCCTTTGCGTGATCCCGGCGCCCAGCCGGGTGCGTGTTGGCTCCGCGGTTGCCTGTGGGCAACCGGGTAGCGTCTGGCTAGCAGCACAAGCGCCGCGATGGCGTCCGGGTGGCCCCCCCCTTTCCGTGCCCTTGTCGCGTTTACACCCTTGAGGCGCACAGAGGACAATCCCCCAACTGCCGTAGACAGGTCGCAGTCCCAGCGATCACCTTCCATGGCCAGGCGCTTCATCTGCTCGCGCATGGCCATGCGCTTGCCCAGGTCCTGCTCGGCGAGCAGCCTGATGGTCCGGATGGCCATCGCCGCCAGCAGCGTGCCGAGCGGTGGCTGGCCGCGAACAGGACGAGCCGCCTGCCCAGTCCAGGTTGTTGCGGCTCACAAGGCTCGCCGACCACCCGCTCGACCTGCGGAAAGCGCAAAGGTCATGCGGCTTTAGCACTCGCCTACCTTGACTGCTACGCTGCCGAACATGGATCGTCTTGGGCAGGGAGGGGCGGCCATGGACCTCGACGAACGAAAGGCACGACTGCTGCGCGCGGTGGTGCACGAGTTCATCTACACCGAGAAGCCGGTCGGGTCCAAGAGCCTGACCGAGCGCTACTCGCTCGGGGTCTCGGCGGCCACCATCCGCAACGAGCTGGCCGTGCTCGAGGAGCAGGGCTACCTCTCCCATCCCCACACCAGCGCCGGCCGCATCCCCACCGACCGGGGATACCGGTTCTACGTCGACGCCCTCTCGGGCGTGGGGGAGCTGGCCCGGGCCCAGGAGGAGACCATCGCCAGGTTCTTCGAGGGCGCCGCCGACCTGGAGGAGACGCTGCAGCGGACCTCGCTGCTGCTGTCCAGCCTCACCCACTACACCGCCATGGTGGCCCCGCCGGCCCTCGACCAGTCGCGGCTGCGCCACATCGAGGTGGTCGGGCTCGGGCGCCACGTGATCATGCTGGTGCTGATCGTCGACTCCGGACGGGTCGAGAAGCGGCTGGTCGAGACGGCCGAGGAGAGCTCGCTGGAGGACCTGGAGGCACTGCGCCGCCAGCTCAACGAGCGGCTGGCCAACGAGCGCCTGTCGCGGGCCGAGCTGATCCTTGACGCCATGGCCGGCGAGGTCCCGCCCGAGCGCCGGGCCCTGTTCCAGACCCTGGCCGCCGCCATCGGCCAGTTCGTCGGCGACCAGACCAGCGAGCGGATCTGGCTGGGCGGCCAGGCCCACATCGCCGGGCCGGGGGCCTTCGACGGCATCGAGACCGTCCGCCAGGTCTACGAGGCGCTGGAGCAGCAGGTGCTGGTGCTGCGCATGCTCCAGGCCGCCCTGGGCCGCGACGAACGGGTGTCGGTGGTGATCGGCTCGGAGAACACGGTCGAGGGGATGGAGGCCTGCTCGCTGGTCACCTCCGCCTACCTGGCCGGCGACGCCAGCGGCTCCATCGGCGTCCTCGGCCCGACCCGCATGGACTACCTGCGGGCCATGGCCGCCGTGCAGGCGGTGGCCCGCTACCTCGGTGACGCCTTCGACGGAAACGGGTAACGGGTGAGCGACTACTACCAGCTGCTGGAGGTCGACCGGGGTGCCGGGGCCGAGGAGATCAAGCGCGCCTACCGGCGCCTCGCCCGCCAGTACCACCCGGACGTGAACGGCAACGACCCGGCGTCGGCCGAGCGCTTCAAGGAGATCAACAAGGCCTACAGCGTCCTGTCCGACCCGGACAAGCGCCAGCGCTACGACACCTACGGCGAGGCCGGGGTCGAGGGCTTCACCGGCCAGGGCGGCGACCCGTTCTCGACCTTCGGGGCCTCCTTCGACGACCTGCTGGGCCAGTTCTTCGGCGGCGGCGACCCGTTCGGCGGGGGCCGCTCCCGGACCCGCTCGCGGGCCCGCCGGGGCGAGACCATCGGCATGCGCCTGCGCCTGCCGTTCACCGAGGCGGTCTTCGGCACCTCCAAGGACGTCCGCGTCCGGGCCGCCACCACCTGCTCACGCTGCAGCGGGTCGGGGGCCAAGCCGGGCACCGAGCCGACCGTCTGCTCGCGCTGCAACGGCTCCGGCCAGCAGCGCACCGTCCGCCAGTCGCTGCTCGGCCAGCTGGTCACGGCCACCACCTGCCCGGTCTGCTCCGGCACCGGCCAGGAGATCCGCTCGCCCTGCCCGGAGTGCCAGGGCCAGGGGCTGCTGATGGAGGACTCCACCCTCACCATCGACATCCCCCCGGGCCTGGAGGACGGCAGCCAGATCCGCTACCAGGGCCGCGGCCACGCCGGCCAGTTCGGCGGGCCCCCCGGCGACCTGATCGTCGAGCTGGCCGTCGACCCGCACCCGGTCTTCGACCGCCGCGGCGACGACCTGGTCTGCAGCGTCGACGTGCCCATGACGGTGGCCGCCCTCGGCGGCAGCGTCCCCCTTGAGACCCTGGACGGCAACGAGACGGTCGAGATCGAGCCCGGCACCCAGTCCGGCGCGGTCAAGCGCTTCCGCAAGCGGGGCGTGCCCCACCCCGACGGCCGCGGCCGCGGCGACCTGCTCGTCCAGATCGCCGTCGTCACCCCGACCCACCTCGGCGAGCAGCAGCGGGCCCTGATCCGCCAGCTCGCCCAGCTCCGCGGCGAGGAGGTCGACCCGCAGAGCGGCGGCCTGTTCGCGAGGCTCAAGGGCAGCGGCCGCTGACGGCCGCTGCCGAAGCTGGCGGCGGGCTGCGCTACCGCAGCCCCACGGGCCGCTGGGTCCTGCTGGCCACGGTGCTCGGGTCGGGCGTGGCCTTCCTCGACGCCACCGTCGTCAACATCGCCCTGCCGACCATCGGCGAGGACCTGGACGCCGGCATCGCCAGCCTCCAGTGGGTGGTCAACGCCTACACCCTCACCCTGTCGGGGTTCCTACTGCTCGGCGGGTCCCTCGGCGACCACTACGGCCGCCGGCGGGTGTTCGTCCTCGGGGTCGTCTGGTTCGCGCTGGCGTCGCTGCTCTGCGGCCTCGCCCCCACCGACGAGACCCTGATCGCCGCCCGCGCCCTCCAGGGCGTCGGCGGCGCCCTGCTCACCCCGGGCAGCCTGGCCATCATCGAGGCCAGCTTCCGGCGCGAGGACCGCGGCCCGGCCATCGGCGCCTGGTCCGGCCTTGGCGGGGTGGCGGCCGCGGCCGGCCCGTTCCTGGGCGGCTGGCTGGTCCAGGCCGCGTCCTGGCGGCTCGTCTTCCTCATCAACCTGCCCCTGGCCGCGGTGGTGGCCTGGGTGTCGGTGCGCCACGTGCCCGAGTCGCGCGACCCGGGCGCCACCGGGCGCCTCGACTGGGTCGGCGCCGCCCTGGCCGCCGTCGGCCTGGCCGGGGTCGTCTTCGCCCTCACCGACGGGCCCGCCGCCGGCTGGACCTCGCCCCGGATCCTGGCCACGGGCCTGGCCGGAGTGGCCGCCCTGGCCGCCTTCATGCTCTGGGAACGGCGCACCGCGGCGCCCATGCTGCCGCTGGACATCTTCGCCTCGCGCCAGTTCAGCGCCGCCAACGCCGTCACCTTCGTGGTCTACGGGGCCCTCGGCGGGTCGCTGTTCCTCCTGCCCATCCAGCTCCAGCAGGTGGTCGGCTGGTCGCCGCTGGCCTCGGGGGTGGCGCTGGTCCCGGTCACCCTGGTCATGCTGCTGCTGTCGGCCAGGGCGGGCCGCCTGGCCTCCAGGATCGGGCCGCGGCTGCCCATGACCGTGGGGCCGCTGCTCGTGGCCGCCGGGTTCGCGCTGTTCACCCGCATCGGCCCGGGGGCGAGCTACCCGGTCGACGTCCTGCCCGCGTCGCTGGTGTACGGCCTCGGGCTGGTCCTCACGGTGGCGCCGCTCACCGCGACCGTGCTCGCCGCCGCCCCGGCCGAGCACGCCGGGATCGCCTCGGCGGTCAACAACGACGTCGCCCGGACGGCCGGGCTGCTGGCCGTGGCCGTCCTGCCCGTGGCGGCCGGCATCTCGGGCGCGGACGCCCTGGAACCGGGCAACTTCGCCGACGGGTTCCGGTTGGCCATGACGATCGCCGCCGTCCTCTGCGCCGCCGGCGGGGCCCTGTCGTGGCTCACCATCCGCAACCCCGAGCCCGAGCCGGAGCGCGACCACCACCTCAGCTGCCCGCTGACCGCACCCTCGCCGGCCGCTCGACGCGCCTGACCTCCCGGTGTGCGTTCCCGGACTCCGTGGTAGACCGGTACCGTTGCACGTGGCGTCGACCGGCGAGGAGGCGGTGCGGGTGGTGGCGAGGCGGCTCCCGGTGTGGCCGGCGCTGCGCCAGCTCCGCGGGAACGACCGCCTCGGCCTGTCCGAGGCGGCCCGGTCGCGGCGGTCGGCCGAGCTGACGCCGCGGACCGCCGAGGCCGACCGGGTCGTCAGGTCCGTCTGCCCCTACTGCGCGGTCGGCTGCGGCCAGCGGGTGTTCGTCAAGGACGGGCAGATCATCCAGATCGAGGGCGACCCCGACAGCCCCATCTCCCGGGGCCGGCTCTGCCCCAAGGGGTCGGCGTCCAAGCAGCTCGTCACCTCCCCGGGCCGCCTGACCACGGTCCGCTACCGCCGCCCCCACGGGACCGAGTGGGAGGACCTGTCCCTGGACCAGGCGATGGACATGATCGCCGACCGGGTGCTCGCCACCCGGGCCGCCACCTGGCAGGACCACGACGACGAGGGCCGGCGGGTCAACCGCACCCTGGGCATGGCCAGCCTCGGCGGGGCGACCCTCGACAACGAAGAGAACTACCTGATCAAGAAGCTGTTCACCGCCCTCGGGGCGATCCAGATCGAGAACCAGGCCCGCATATGACACTCCTCGACCGTCCCCAGTTTGGGGACCTCGTTCGGCCGCGGTGGCGCCACCAACTTCCAGCAGGACCTGGCCAACAGCGACTGCATCGTCATCCAGGGCTCCAACATGGCCGAGTGCCACCCGGTCGGGTTCCAGTGGGTGGTCGAGGCCAAGGCCCGCGGGGCCAAGGTCATCCACGTCGACCCCCGCTTCACCAGGACCAGCGCCCTGGCCGACCTGCACGTGCCCATCCGGGCCGGCAGCGACATCGCCTTCCTGGGCGGGATCGTGCGCCACATCCTGGAGAACGGCCGTGAGTTCCGGGAGTACGTGGCCAGCTACACCAACGCCGCCGTGATCGTCGACGAGTCGTTCGCCGACACCGAGGACCTGGACGGCCTGTTCTCCGGGTTCGACCCGGCCAGCGGCACCTACGACCCGCGCAGCTGGCAGTACGACGGCATGGGGGTGGCCAGCAACGCCGGCTCGCGCCAGCGCCGCATCGCCGGCGGCGAGACCCACGGCTCGGGCGGGGCCAAGCTGTCGCACGGCAACCCGCCCCACACCGACCCCACCCTGGAGCACCCGCGCTGCGTCTTCCAGCTGCTCAAGCGGCACTTCGCCCGCTACACCCCGGAGCTGGTGGAGGAGGTCTGCGGCGTGCCCCGCGAGCGGTTCCTGGAGGTCGCCGAGGCGCTCTGCGCCAACTCGGGGCGGGAGCGGACCAGCGCCTTCGCCTACGCCGTGGGCTGGACCCACCACACCAACGGCGTCCAGTTCATCCGCACCGCCGCCATCGTCCAGCTGCTGCTCGGCAACATGGGCCGGCCCGGCGGCGGCATCATGGCCCTGCGCGGCCACGCCTCCATCCAGGGCTCGACCGACATCCCCACCCTCTACAACCTGCTGCCCGGCTACCTGCCCATGCCGATCGCCGGCGTGCACGGGAGCCTGGAGGAGTACCTCGACGACGTGCGGCTGCCGGCCGGGTTCTGGGGCCGCAGCGACACCTACATGGTCAGCCTGCTCAAGGCCTGGTTCGGCGACCGGGCCACGGCCGACAACGGCTTCTGCTTCGACCACCTGCCCAAGCTGACCGGCGACCACTCGATCTTCCCGGCCGTCATGGCCATGCTGGACGGCACCTGCAAGGGGTTCATCGTCCCGGGCGAGAACCCGGCCGTCGGCTCGCCCAACGCCGGCCTGCACCGCAAGGCCATGGCCAACCTGGACTGGCTGGTGGTGCGGGACCTGGTCGAGACCGAGACGGCGTCGTTCTGGTACAACGCGCCCGAGATCGAGACCGGCGAGCTGCGCACCACCGACATCGGCACCGAGGTGTTCCTGCTCCCGGCGGCCGCCCACACCGAGAAGGACGGCACCTTCACCAACACCCAGCGCCTGCTCCAGTGGCACCGCAAGGCGGTCGAGCCGGTGGGGGACTGCCGCTCGGAGCTGTGGTTCTACTACCACCTGGGGCGCCGCATCCGCGAGAAGCTGGCCGGATCCACCGACCCCAGGGACCGGCCGCTGCTCGACCTGGAATGGTCGTACCCGGTCGAGGGGCCGCACGAGGAGCCGAGCGCGGCCGCGGTGCTGCGCGAGATCGGCGGGGTCGGCCCGGACGGCCGGGCCCTGCCCGGCTACCTGGAGCTGAAGGCCGACGGCTCGACCGCCTGCGGCTGCTGGATCTACTCGGGGGTCTACGCCGACGAGGTCAACCAGGCCGACCGGCGCAGGCCCGGGTCCGAGCAGAGCTGGGTCGCCCCCGAGTGGGGCTGGGCCTGGCCCTACAACCGGCGCATCCTCTACAACCGGGCCTCGGCCGACCCCGAGGGCCGGCCCTGGTCGGAGCGGAAGCGCTACGTCTGGTGGGACCCCACCCAGGGACGCTGGACCGGCCACGACAACCCCGATTTCGGGGCCACCACCGCCCCCGGCTACGACCCGCCCGACGACGCCACCGCCGAGCGGGCGCTGGACGGCCGCAGCCCGTTCGTGATGCAGGCCGACGGCAAGGGCTGGCTGTTCGTGCCCAACGGCCTCGACGACGGGCCGCTGCCGGCCCACTACGAGCCGCCCGAGTCGCCGGTGCCCAATGCGCTGTACGGCCGCCGGACCAACCCGCTGATGGAGACCTACGACCGGCCCGGCAACCGCTTCAACCCGCCGGGCTCGGCGGCGTACCCGTTCGTGTTCACCACCTACCGGCTCACCGAGCACCACACCGCCGGGGCGATGAGCCGCACCCTGGGCTACCTGGCGGAGCTCCAGCCGGAGATGTTCTGCGAGGTCAGCCCGGAGCTGGCCCGGCTCCGGGGGCTGGTCAACGGGGGCTGGGCGACGATCGTCACCTCCAGGGCCGCCATCGAGGCCAGGGTCCTGGTCACCGACCGGATGCGGCCCCTCAAGGTCGCCGGCCGGGTCGTCCACCAGGTCGGCCTGCCCTACCACTGGGGCCGCAACGGGCTGGCCACCGGGGACGGGGCCAACGACCTGCTGCCGATCGTCGGTGACCCCAACGTCCACATCATGGAGTCCAAGGCCAACACCTGCGACGTCCTCCCCGGGCGCCGGCCCCGCGGCCCGGCTCTGGTCGAGCTGGTCGAGGGCCACCGGGCGAGGGCCCTGGCCGAGCAGCGCGAGGAGGCGGGCGGATGACCGCGCGGATGGGGTTCTTCACCGACACCTCGATCTGCATCGGCTGCAAGGCCTGCGAGGTGGCCTGCAAGGAGTGGAACCTGGTCCCGGAGGACGGGCCGCTGGCCCTCACCGGCGACTCCTACGACAACACCGGGGCGCTGGGGGCCGACACCTGGCGCCACGTCGCCTTTGTCGAGCAGCGGCGCGACGACGACGGGCTGCGCTGGCTGATGAGCTCGGACGTGTGCAAGCACTGCAGCTCGGCGGCGTGCCTGGAGGTGTGCCCGACCGGGGCGCTGTTCCGGACCGAGTTCTCCACGGTGGTGGTGCAGCCCGACATCTGCAACGGCTGCGGCTACTGCGTGCCCGCCTGCCCGTTCGGGGTGATCGACCGCCGCGAGGACGACGGGCGGGCCTTCAAGTGCACCCTCTGCTACGACCGGCTGCGCGACGGGCTCCAGCCGGCCTGCGCCACCGCCTGCCCGACCGACTCGATCCAGTTCGGCGAGCTGGACGAGCTGCGCCAGCGGGCCCGGGCCCGGGTGGCCACCCTGCACGACGCCGGGGTCGCCGAGGCCCGGCTGTACCTGGAGGACGAGGACGACGGCGTCGGCGGGGCCGGGGCGTTCTTCCTGCTGCTGGACGAGCCGGAGGTGTACGGCCTGCCGCCCGACCCGGTGTCCACCACCCGCGACCTGCCCACCCTGTGGCGGGCGGCCGCCCTCGCCGCCGGGACGCTGGCCGCCGCCGTGGCCGCCGCGTTCGTGGGAGGCCGCCGGTGAGCCGCAACGGCCCAGCCGGGAGCGGGCCGGTCCCTGACCGGCCGGAGGGGTCGAGGAGACCCCGAGGGGGAGGCCCGGCGACTCGCGTGCGCGGGTCGGTGGTGCCCGAGGCCGAGTTCCGCTCCTACTACGGCCGGCCGATCATCAAGGCGCCCGTCTGGACCTGGGAGATCCCCTGGTACTTCTTCGTCGGCGGCCTGGCCGGAGCCTCGGCCTCGCTCGGCCTGGGGGCGCGCCTGGCGGGCAACGACCGGCTGGCCCGGAACGCCTGGACGGTCTCGGCCGCCGGGGTGACGGCCGGGGTGCCCCTGCTCATCTCCGACCTCGGCCGCCCCGAGCGCTTCCCCTACATGCTGCGGATGTTCAAGGTGACCTCGCCGCTCAGCGTCGGCAGCTGGGTCCTGGCCGCCATGGGCCCGGCCGCCGCCGGCGCCGCCGTCAGCGACCGGCTCGGCATCTTCCCCGGGCTGGGCCGCGTGGCCGAGACGGTGGCCGGGCTGCTCGGCCCGGCCCTGGCCACCTACACCGGCACCCTGGTGGCCGACACGGCCGTGCCGGTGTGGCACGAGGCCGGCCGCGAGCTGCCGTTCGTGTTCGCCGGGGGCGCCGCCGCCAGCGCCGGCGCGGCCGCGGTGCTGCTCACCCCGGCCGCCGACGCCGGCCCGGCCCGGCGCCTGGCCGTGACCGGGGCCGTGCTCGAGCTGGGCGCCGCCCAGGCCATGGAGCGGCGCCTGGGCGAGCTGGGGGAGCCCTACCACCAGGGCCCGGCCGGCCGCCTGGCCCGCCTGGCCCGGGCCTGCACGGCCGCCGGGGCCGGGCTGGTCGCCCTGGGCGGCCGCCGCCGGGCGATGGCCGCCGCCGGGTCGGCGCTGCTCCTGGCCGGGTCGGCCTGCGAGCGCTGGGCGGTCTACAAGGCCGGCTTCCAGTCGGCCGCCGACCCCAGGTACGTGGTCGGGCCGCAGCGCGAACGACTCCAGCAGTGAGACGAGCGGCTCGCGCCGTCTGGGAAAATTCCTGAAGGTTCGCGCGGCACGCCTGGTGAACGACGATTTGCGGCTTCGGCGGCGAAAGTTACATGATTCCGCGGATCACCACCAGAACTAGCCGGGGGAGGGGCTCGGATTGACCAGGCTGCTCGCGTACCTACCGCGGGGCAACACCCTTGACGACAGGGCCTGGCACAAACGGCACCTGTTCCTACAGGCCCTCCTGCTGCTGCACCTGCCGTGTCTGTTCGTGTTCGGGGTGCTCATGGGCCGGAGCGCCTGGGACACCACCGTCGTGCTCAGCGTCCCCGCCGCCTGCCTGGTCCTCGGCCATCTGATCAAGCATCGCCGGACAGCGTCGGTGCTGATCACGGCCGGGCTCACCTACTGCTCGGCGGTGCTGGTGAGCTTCTCCAACGGCTCCATCGAAGCCCACTTCCACTTCTTCATCATGATCGGCTTCATCGCCCTGTACCAGGACTGGGTGCCGTTCCTGTGGAACGTGGTCTTCACCGTGCTGAGCCACGGCCTCGGCTCGGTGGCGCGCACCGACCTGATCTTCAACCACCCGTCCGGGCAGACCAGCCCCTGGGTCTGGTCGACCATCCACGGCGTGGCCGTGCTCGCCGCCTGCTGCGGCGTGGTCATCTTCTGGGAGACGACCGAGCGCGAGCAGCGCAAGACGCTGGCCCTGTCCCAGCAGCTGGCCGACGCCGAGATCACCCGGCGCCGCTTCACCTCCGACCTGCTGGTCAACCTGGCCCGGCGCAACCAGAGCCTGCTCTACCGCCAGCTCGGGCTCATCAACCAGCTCGAGGACCAGGCGGAGGACCCCGACGCCCTGGCCGACCTGTTCCGGCTCGACCACCTGGCGACCCGGATCCGGCGCAACGCCGAGAGCCTGCTGGTGCTGTCGGGCGAGGAGCCGCCCCGGACCTGGGGCCGGCCGGTGGCCCTGGTCGACGTCGTCCGGGCCGCCATCGCCGAGACCGAGGACCTGGACCGGGTGGTGTTCGCCGTCGACGAGCGGCTGGCCGTGTTCGGCAACGCCGTCGCCGACCTCACCCACCTGGTGGCCGAGCTGGTCGAGAACGCCGTCCATTTCTCGCCCCCCGAGGCCAGCGTGATCCTCCGCACCCGTCCCTATCTCCAGACCCCGGGCGCGCACGTGCTCACGGTCGAGGACTGGGGCGTCGGCATGCGGGCCGACGACATGGCGGCCGCCAACGACCTGCTGGCCACCCCCCAGGACGTCGACCTGTCGGTGTCCCAGCGCCTGGGGCTGCACGTGGTCGCCCGGCTGGCCCAGCGCCACGGCATCGAGGTGTCGCTCACCCCCACCCCGGGCTGCGGCGTCACCGCCGCCGTGGTGCTTCCGCCGTCGCTGTTCGCCGACCCCGACGCCGTGCCCGACGAGGGGTTCGCGGACGATGCCGACCGCCCGGCCGAGCCCGTCCCGGCCACCCTGCCCGCCGCCGCGGCCGCCGACCGCCCGCCCGCCCCGGCGGGCTGGGCGCCGGCCGGGGAGTGGATCGACCTCACCGACGAGGCGACCGGCAACGGCCACGGCCACGACGGCGACCGCGGCAACGGGCACGGCGCCGACCTGCCCGTGCCGGCCGGCGACGGCGACGACTGGTCGGGCTGGTGGGAGCCGTCCCCAGGCGGCCTCGAGCAGGGCGACCCGGTGTCGCCCATCGCCGCCCGGCCCCCCCTGTCCGAGCGGGTCCAGGCCGCGACCCCGCTGACCCCCATCCCGCCGGTCGCGCCCTCGGGCGCAGGCGTTCCGCCCTCGGCCGCGCCGCCCTCGCGCGCGGGCGCGCCGGACCCCCACCTCCCTGGTGCCAGGGCCCCCGAAGGGGAGGGTAGCCGACAGCCCGGAGAGGTGCCCGCCGCCGTCCACAGCCCCCAAGCCCACAGCCCCCAAGCCCACAGCCCCTACCCTCAGGCCCGCGGCCCCCAGAACCACGACCGGCTGCGGCCGGCCGACGACGGGGCGACCGAGGGGATGCTGCTGTCCCGGCGGGTGCCCCAGGCCCATCTGGCGCCCGAGCTGCGGCGCCACGGGCAGGGGCCGGCCACGGCACGGGCGGACGGGCCGCTGCCCGACGCCGCCGAGGCCAGGGCCGCCCTCTCCCGCTACCAGGCCAGCCGCCAGGCGGCCAGGGCCGTCGTTGAGGAGACCCCGGGACCGGGCGAACGGGCCGACGGGCTCGGGCCCGAGCGCCC
>DASUPQ010000486.1 GCA_036280995.1 Actinomycetota bacterium
TGCGGACCAGGTTGGCGTTGCCGACCACGGCGCCGGTGGCGTCGAGGGTGGCCGAGTTGAAGAAACTCCAGATCAGGAACCCGGACATGAACAGCACCGCGAACCTCGGCACCCCGTTGTCCAGGAAGACGGTGAACACCAGGGTGAACACGGCCAGATACAGCAGCGGGTTGGCCATCGACCAGACGAACCCGAGGGCCGAGTTCTTGTACTTGACCTTGAGGTCCTTGCGGACCAGCTCGGCCAGCAGCTCCCAGCGGACCCGCGACTGGGCCGCGGCGCGGGCGTCGGCCGCGCTCCGTGGCTGCACCATGTCCCCTACCTGTCCCTGTTCCCGGCCATCTGCCGGTGAAGCTTAGCGGGCCTGGCGGCGTCGCCTCCGGCCACGGCCAGGAACCGCAGCCGCCAGTAGTCGGCGACGAAGCGGCCGTCGCGCCACAGTCGGGGCGCGGCCAGCTCGCCGGTCCGGGCCACGACCCGCTCCCGCAGGTCCGCCGGGACGGCCGCGGTCAGCGACCCGCCGAACATGGCCAGCCAGCCGGCCAGGCCGTCGGAGCCGCCATCCAGCGGCGTCGGCCGGGGGAAGTGCTCCATCCGGGCCACCCGGAACCCGGCCGCCTCCAGCAGGGTGGCGTACTGGGCCAGGGTCGGGAAGTACCAGGGGCAGGCCGGCCCCGGCAGGCCGACCTCGGCCATGGCCGCCGCCAGCGCCTCCAGGATGGCGTCGATGTTGCCGGCACCGCCCAGCTCGGCCACGAAGCGCCCGCCGGATCGCAGGGCGGCGCGCACGCGGGCGGCCACCTCGGCCGGGCGGGGCATCCAGTGCAGGGCGGCGTTGGAGAAGACGGCGTCGACCGGCTCGGGCAGGGTGAAGTCGTGCCCGTCGGCGAGCAGGACCCGGTCGTCGCCGAGGCGGCGCCGGGCCGCCGCGACCATGGCCGGGTCGCTGTCCAGGGCCAGCACCCTGGCCCCGCGCCGCTCCAGCTCGGCGGCCAGCTCGCCGGTGCCGCAGCCCAGGTCGAGGACGGCCTCCCCCGGAGCCGGGTCGAGCAGGTCCAGGACGTCGCCGCCGAGGGCGGAGACGAAGCCGAACTGCCGCTGGTAGCGGTCGGCGTCCCAGGCGGCCATGCGGCGCGACCCTAGCCGAGCCCGAGGTCGGCCGCGATCTCCCGCCAGCGGGCGGCGAACGCCTCCTCGGAGAAGGTGCCGGCCCGCTCGACGGCGCTGGCGGCCAGCCGGGCCCGCAGGGCCTCGTCGCCGGCGACCATGCGGGTCAGGGCCTCCAGCTCGGCCAGGGTCGTCCAGCGGTAGCCGTCGGTGCCGTGGCGGACGATCTCGCGCTGGCCGGCCTTGTCGATCACCACCGGGACGCAGCCGGCGGCCATCGCCTCCACCGTGGTGATGCCGAAGTGCTCGAACACCCAGGGCGCGGCCTCCTCGTCCTCGCCCAGCCCGGTGGCCACCCAGAAGACCGAGCTGGTGGCGAACAGCTCCTCGACCAGGGCCCGGGGGGCGTTGGCGTGGAGGTGCACCGGCAGGCCCTGGGCGGCCCGCTCGACCTCGGCCAGGTACGGCCGGTGGGCCGGCTCGCAGCCGCCGACCAGGTGCAGCTCCCAGCCGTCCAGCCCGCCGCCGCGGACCATCTCGCCGAACGCCTGGACCTGCTCGAGCTGCTTCTTGGAGTGGCCGAAGCCGGGGGCGATGAAGCGGCCAACGGTCAGGATGCGCCGGGTCTTGGGGCCCGGGTGCAGGTCCTTCGTCCGGATCGGGGGAAACAGCACGTCGGAGTCGACCCCCCACAGCCGCCGGATCCAGTGCCGGGTGTACTGGGAGTTGGCCAGCACCCGCTCGTAGTGGCCGAGGAACTCCAGGTCGGTGGGGTCGCGCAGCAGCCACGGGAAGCGCTCGCCGGCCCAGCGCCGCGGCTCCCAGGTGGCGTCGGCCATGTGCAGCCGGCTCACCGCCACCCCGAGGGTGCGGTCGTCGCCGGCCCCGGGGACGAAGGTGCCGCTGTCGAAGACGACCTCGCGGTCGCCCTCGCTCGGCGGCAGGTCCAGCTCGTGGCGGCGGAAGCCGGCCGGGGAGGCCTCCAGCCGGGCCAGCTCGATCCCGCCCTCGTGGCTGATGACCACCTCGGCCGGGCCGGGGGCGCCGGGGCGGCCGAGGTCGAACACGACCCGCTTGGCCGGGCCGCCGGCCAGCTGGAGCGCCGCCCGGCCGCTGGTCCACACCCAGGTCCGGCGCCGGCCCCCTTCGGGCGGGAACCAGCCCAGCCCCCACTCGACCACCCCCGGCTTGCCCTGGCGGACGTGGGGGCCGAGCAGCCGGACCAGGCGCCGCTGCCAGCCGGCCAGGTCGTGGTCGAAGGGGGTCGGGAAGTAGCAGAGGTAGAGGTTGCGGGCGGCCTGGGCCTTGACCCGGCTCATGTAGGAGGCGTTGACGAACAGCTCGTACTCGGCGGACAGGCGGGCGACCTGCGGCTCGCCCCGGTCGGGGACGATCCGGAGGTGGACCTTGCCGAGGTTGAGGCCGAGATGGTCGGCCAGGATCTCCTTGCCGACGTCCTCGTGGCCGACCAGGTCGACCTCGTGGCCCTCGTCGGCCAGGACCTGGGCGAGCATGCTGCTGTGGCGCTCTCCCCCACCCATCGACTGCAGGAACCGGTTGTAGACCGCCACCTTCAAAACGCGATAGCTCCCTGGAACTCAGGGCCCAGGGTCAGCCCCGGGCGACGACGTAGGTCTCGTTGCTCTGGTACAGCCCCCATACCAGCTTGTCGTGGGCCCGGCGGACCTCCCGCAGGATCTCGGTCGTCTCCTGGAGCCGGCCGGCCAGGACCTTGACCACGTGGGCCAGCTCGTACGCCCACTCCGGGTCGTGGTGGTCGGTGACCCGGCCCTTGCGGTCGCGGTGGTCGAGGCTGGCCCGCAGCTTGCCCATGGCCCGCTCGACCAGGTCGTCCAGGGGAGGATGGACGACCGGCTCCGGACCAAGGTACTCCGGTGGCGGGCCCGGGTGGTTGGCCGGGTTGGTCCCGGTGGCCTCGACCTCGAGCCCGGCCTGGCGGCAGAGGAACTCGAGCAGGGGCAGGTCGTAGAAGCGGACGTGGGTCGGGTCGCGCCAGAAGTCGTGGCTGAGGACCGAGTAGCAGGCCGGGTTCGGGGTCACGGCGACGAACCGGCCCCCGGGGGCCAGCACCCGCCGGACCCCGGCCAGCAGCTCGCGCACCTGGTCGGGGGTGAGGTGCTCGATGAAGTGGGCGCAGAACACCCCCTGGTAGGGCCCGGGGGCGGGCTCGCCGTTCAGGAAGGCCATGGCGTCGCCGCGGATGACGTCCAGGCCCTTGGCCACGGCCGCCTCGACCATGCCCTCGTCGGAGTCGACCCCCTTGCCCTTGATGCCCTTCTCGTCCAGGAGCTCGAGGAACTCGCCGCGCCCGCAGCCCAGCTCCAGCACCGGGCTCTTGTCCTCGAACATGGGCACGTAATGGCGCAGGACCTCGCGCGTGTGCTCGGGGTCGAACTCCATGTACGAGTAGTAGTCGCTCTCCAACCGGGTCACCGTGACGACCTCCGCCGGGCCTGGGCGCCTTCGATGACGCCTGCCTTGGAATGCTACGACGCCGGCTCACGACCCGGCCACGACCTGGCAACGAGCCGGCGGCGGGGCTCTATGCTGTGGCGTGGACACGAGGAGGAGGTTCACGCCATGAGCGGCTGGTCGGACGAGGGCGACGGGCGCCGCCGGGCCGGAACGGCCGGGCCGGCGCGGCCCCAGAAGCCGCTGCCGCCGGGCTGGAACGTCCGCCCCCGCGGCATGCGCCAGAAGCCGCCGCGCAACTTCGACGTCCGCGACGTCCGGCCCCGCGAGCAGCGGCCCCGGCCGGCCCCGCCCCGGGACCCGGGAGACGGCCGCGGGCGGGCCCCAAAGGTCGGCCGGCGCCGGGGCCGGCGCATCGGCGTGACCCTGCTGGTCCTGCTGGTGGTGCTGGTCGGGCTGGCCGTCTGGGTCGACTCCCGGCTCAACCGGGTCGACGCCCTGACCGACTACGACGGGCGGCCGGCGGCCACCCCGGGGGCCGACTGGCTGATCGTCGGCTCCGACAGCCGCCAGGACCTGAACGAGGCCCGCCGCCGCGAGCTCGGCACCGGCCAGGCCGCCGGTCGCCGCGCCGACACCATGATGCTGCTGCACATCCCCCGCGGTGGCGGCAAGCCGGTCCTGATCAGCCTTCCCCGCGACTCCTACGTGCCGATCCCGGGCCGGGGCCGCAACAAGCTCAACGCGGCCTACGCCTTCGGCGGCCCCAAGCTGCTCGCCCGCACCGTCGAGGAGGTCACCGGCATCCGCCTCGACCGCTACATGGAGGTCGGCTTCGACGGCTTCGCCAGCGTGGTCGACGCCGTCGGGGGCGTCCAGATCTGCCCCGACCGGGCGATGCGCGACCCCATGGCCGGGCTCAACGTCAAGGCCGGCTGCCAGGTCGTCGGCAGCCGCCAGGCCCTGGCGTACGTCCGCACCCGCGCCGGCGGCCGCGGCGACCTTGACCGGGTCGAGCGCCAGCAGGAGTTCCTCGGCTCCCTGATCGACAAGGCGACCAGCCCGGCGGTGCTCCTCAACCCCTTCCGCAGCGTCCCCCTGCTGCTCCGGGGCACCGAGGCGGTCGCCGTCGACCAGAACGCCCACGTCTGGAACCTGATCCGGTTCCCCTTCGCCATGCGCGACATCGCCGGCGGCGGCGGCGTCGCCACCACCGTCCCGGTCGCCGGCACCGCGACCGTCTCCGGCGCCGGCTCCGTCGTCCAGTGGGACCGCGAACGCGCCCTGGCCCTGTTCGAGGCCCTCCAGCGCGACCAGCCGGTCGACGGGTTGGTCGACCAGGCCGAGCGCTAGCCGGCGACACTGGGGTCGGGTCGAGCGCCCGCCGGCGCCGCGGCAGGGTGGTCCGGGCCCCATGCACGCACCTGGCGCTGAGTCGACGTTGCTCTCGGCTGGTTCAGGCGGCGACGTGGCGTCTTCGATGCGGTGGGGTGGCGGTCAGCTGGCCGTCGGGTTGGCGGGTCACCGCGCCATCACAAGCCAGCCGCCGGCAGGCCTCGGGGTCCAGCGGTCCGGCCCCGCCGACATCCCCAGCCGCCGCGCCCGCGTTCGGGTCCGGCCAGGAGAACCCCACGAACCGCGCCTTGCCCACTTATCAAGGCCTTTCGGCTAGGGAGAAATATGGAACTTGGTCGATTTGAGGCCGAAGGCCGACCTGAACCAGGTCCCGGTCACGGTGACGCTGGTCCGGCGGCCGCCGGTAACTCCCTCGACCTCGACGCGGGAGACGCGCCCGCCCCAGGAGGGCAGCTTGGTCTCGCGGACCGCCGTGGCGGTCCCGATCCCCAGCTTGGCGCCGAGCCCGGCCGCCGAGATCTTCTTGGTCCAGCGGAAGTTCGGGTTGCGGTGGGCGCCGCCGCCCCGGTCGTAGGGGTCGTCGGAGCGGCTGGGGAACCAGGGCAGGGGGTCGCTCCCCCACTGGCTGTTGCTCGAGGTGTAGCCGCCCGACGACGACGAGTAGAACGCCTGCACGATCCGGGTGCCGTAGCGGACGACCAGCGAGCCGGTGGCGCGCACGGCCCCGACCCACCGCGACCCGGCGTCGCCCACTTCCTTGGCGTAGCCGGCATAGGCCTGGTCGCGGACGGTCGCGTAGACGGCGCAGTCGCAGCCGTCCCAGCGCCCGTAGCCGTGGTGCTGGCCGCGGGCCCGCACGGCCACCAGGGCGTAGCTGCGGGCGGCGATCGCCTGGGCCCGCAGGGCCTCGTTGGCGAACGACCCCGGCATCTCGGCCAGCCCCCGCAGGTAGCGGTTGACGGGCATGACGGCCACCGCCCGCGGGCGGGTGACGCCCTGGTTGTCGCGGACCAGGTGGACGTCGAGGCGGCCCCAGCGCAGCTGCTGGCCGGTCTGGGGCAGCGACAGCCGGGCCGGGGGCCGGGCGGTCTCGAACCGGACCACCACCCCGGTGCCGGCCTTGGTCGGCCCGAACACCCGCCGCCGGGACAGGTCGAACACCGACGTCCCGCCCGACTCCGGCCTGATCGACCAGGTGACGTGGCCGCTGAGGGTCCGCTTGACCGTCCGCCCGCCCGGGGTCACGCCCGACACCGAGAAGCGGCCGCTGCCGCCCCGGCCTGGGACCTCGACCCCCCTGACGAGGACGCGGCCGAGCCGGCCGCCGGTGGCGGGGTCGCGGTTGGCCTGGAGCAGCCCGACCCGGACGGCGGCCGGCAGGGTGGCCGGCCGGGCCTGGGCGCCGCCGTAATAGAAGGAGATGATCCGCCCGGCGCCGGCCCCCCGCACGGCCATGCCGTGGGCGCCGTACTGGCTCATGCCGATCCCGTGGCCGTAGCCGCCCCCGACGATCGTGAAGGTGCTCGGCGCGGCCACCGCCGGCGGGTCGCCCGGGCCGGTGAGGAGACCGAACGCCACGGCGAACGCGCCCACCGCGGCGACGGCACGAACCCGACGGCGCTTCAGCATCCTCGACCTCCCGGCGGCGACGGCGTCCCCTCTTCGGTCGGCGCCCCCGCGGGCGCCTTGCGCGGCGTGCGCGGAGCGGCGGCCGGCTCACCCGCCGACCGACCCGGCGCCGCAGGGACACGAACACCAGCACCGGGACGGCCATGGTGATGATCGCCCCGCCGGTCACCACCTGCCAGCCCAGGATCTGGTTCCCGCCGATCAGCCCGCCGAGGGTGACGGTGACGACCTGACGGTCGCCCTCGCCCAGGAACAGGATGGCGGTAGCTGGCGGCCGAGAGCTGGCCGAGGTCCGGGGGCCAGGTGAAGACCGTCCACCAGCCCGAGCCGTTGACGGCGTCCAGGGTCCGCAACGAGGTGACCAGGATCCCGAGGGTGGGGATCAGCCAGAGCAGGCAGAGCGCCGCCATCACGAGCACGACCCCCGGAGTGGCCCGACCCTGGCGTGTCGTCGCCGGCTAGGTCATCCGGCGGCGGCCAGGTAGGCGGTGAGGGCGTCGGGCCACGGGCGCAGCGGGGGGACCCCGACGAGGCGGGCCAGGCGGTTGTCGAGGACCGAGAAGGCGGGGCGGGGGGCGGGGCGGGGGAACTCGGCGGTGGTGGTGGGCTGGACCCGGTCGGGGTCCTGGCCGGTGCCGGCCAGGACGGCCCTGGCCAGCTCGTACCAGGAGCAGGCGCCCTGGTTCGTCAGGTGGTAGGTGCCGTGCTGGCCGGTGCGCTGGAGGGCGCGGATGCCCTCGGCCAGGTCGGCGGCATACGTCGGGCTGCCCACCTGGTCGTCGACCACCCGGAGGGTGTCGCGCTCGGCGGCCAGGCGCAGGATGGTGGCGACGAAGTTGCGGCCCCCGACCCCGTACACCCAGGCGGTGCGGACGATCCAGGCCCGGTCCCAGACGTCGCGGACGGCCTGCTCGCCGGCCAGCTTGGAGCGGCCGTAGACGCTGGCCGGGGCCGGCGGGTCGTACTCGCCGTAGCCGTCGGGGCGGCCGGCCGCGCCGGCGCCGTCGAACACGTAGTCGGTGGACAGGTGGACCAGTTCGGCGTCGACCTCGCGGCAGGCCAGGGCCAGGTGGCGCGGGCCGAGGCAGTTGGCCCGGAAGGCGCGGTCGAGGTCGGCCTCGCAGCCGTCAACGTCGGTCCAGGCGGCCGCGTTCACCACCAGGTCGGGCTCGAGCTCGGCCACGGTTCCGGCCACCGCCGGCCAGCTGGTGATGTCGAGCTGCGTGCGGTCGAGAGCGACCAGCTCCTTGGCGCCGCCGTAGACCTCGGCGAGCGCCCGCCCCACCTGCCCACCGGCGCCGGCAACCAGCACCCTCACGGGGCCCGCCCGTGGTCCAGGGTGCGGGTGGCCCCGGCCGGCTTCATCGGGCGCCACCAGTCCTCGCGGGAGCGGTACCAGGCGATCGTCTCGGCCAGGCCCTGGTCGAAGTCGTGGGCCGGGGCCCAGCCGAGCTCGCGCACCCGGGTCGTGTCCAGCGAGTAGCGCCAGTCGTGCCCGGGCCGGTCGGCCACGAACTCGATCATGTCCTCGCCGGCCCCGAAGGCGGCCAGGATGCGCCGGGTCAGCTCCAGGTTGGTGACCTCGTTGCCGGCCCCGATGTTGTAGATGGCCCCCGTCTGGCCGCGCCGCAGCACCAGGTCGATGGCGCTGCAGTGGTCGAGCACGTACAGCCAGTCGCGGATGTTGCCGCCGCTGCCGTACAGCGGCACCTTGTGGCCGTCCATCAGGTTGGTCACGAACAGCGGGATGACCTTCTCGGGAAACTGGTAGGGCCCGTAGTTGTTGGTGCAGCGGGTCACGACCACGTCCAGCTTGTGGGTGGCGGCGTAGGCCAGGGCGACCAGGGAGCCGCCGGCCTTGCCGGCCGAGTAGGGCGACGACGGCTCCAGCCGGTCGTCCTCGGCGAAGGAGCCGTCGCTGATGGTGCCGTACTCCTCGTCGGTCCCGACCTGCAGGAAGCGCCCGACCCCGGCCGTGCGGGCCGCCTCGGCCAGGGTGGCCACCCCGACGGTGTTGGTCCGCACCGCCTCCAGCGGCTCCACGATCGAGCGGTCCACGTGGGTCTCGGCGGCGAAGTTGACCACCACGTCGTGGCCGGCCAGGGCCTCGGCCACCTGGCCGGGGTCGCAGATGTCGCCCTGCACGAAGCTGTACCGGGGGTCGCCCTCCAGGTCGGCCACGCTCGCCCGGTTGCCGGCGTAGGTGAGCTTGTCGAAGTTGGTCACCCGCGCCTCGGGGTCGGTGGCGAGCAGGTGGCGGACGTAGTTGGAGCCGATGAAGCCGGCCCCGCCGGTCACGAGGAAGCGCATGGCGGCAGCTCCGCTCCTTGGTCGGTGCGATGGGCGGCCAAGAGCCTACCGGAGCTTGAACCCGGACCCCACGGTCAGCACCAGCGTCCCGCCCTCGCCGGCCTTGACCAGCTTGACCTGGCCGCCGAGCACGGCCGAGAGCAGCCGGGCCTGCTGGGCCAGGTCCGGCGGGTAGGCCAGGGTCGAGGCCTGGCCGGTCGGGGTGGCGGCGTTGCCGGTGCCGACGACCCGGACGCCGAGGCGGCGCAGGCCGGCGGCGGCCCTGGCCGCGGCCCCCTGGGCGCCGCTGCCGTTGAGGACCGTGACCCGGGTGGTGGCCAGCGACACCCCCTTGCCGCCGGGCAGGCCGACCGCGGGCAGCCGGGCGGCGTCGCCGGCCAGGGCCCGCATGAGGATGGCCGCCTCGGGCAGCGGGTCGACGAAGGCGGCGCAGCCGGCGCAGCGGGGCGGCGAGGCGACGCTCGGGTAGACGCGCATGTCGAGCGAGGCCGGGCCGAGGTCGCGCAGCCGCCTGGCCAGCCCGAGGGCCGTGCCCGTGCCCAGGGTGTCGTCGGTCTTGATGTGGTCGGTGGCGATCTCGGCCACGCCCTTGAGGGCGGGCAGGCTCGTCAGGCGGCTGCGCCGGTCCACTTCGGCCAGCACGGCCCGCATGAACTCCTGCTGGCGGCCGATGCGGCCGAAGTCGGAGTCGACGTGCCTGGCCCGCACGAAGGCGAGCGCCTTGACCCCGTTCATCCGCTGGCAGCCCGGCGCCATGTGCAGGTTGGCGTACGGGTCGTCCAGCCGCCGGCCGCTGCGGTTGCACAGGGTGATGCCGCCGAGGGCGTCGACCACCTCGAGGAAGCCGGCGAAGTCGATCTCGGCGTAGTGGTGGATGGGCAGCCCGGTCGTCTCCGCCACCGTCTTGACCAGCAGGTCGGGGCCGCCGAAGGCGTAGGCGGCGTTGATCTTGCTCGTCCGCCCGTTGACGGTGGACCGCAGGTCGCGCGGGAGCGAGACCAGCACCGGCTTGTCCCGGTCCGGGCTGACATGGAGCACGATGATGGTGTCGGTGCGCCGGCCGGCCACCTCCTCGGTCTGGATCCGGCCGAGCTGGCGGCGGCTCAGGCCGGCCCGCGAGTCGGACCCGACGAGCAGGATGTTCATCGCCTTGCCGGAGGCGGCCGGGGTCAGGTTGGCCACCGGCCGGTGGCCCTTGGCGACCAGCCGGCCGGCGTAGCGGTAGCCGTACACGGCGGCCGCCCCGGTCAGCACGACCAGGAGCACCAGCAGGATGGCCAGGCTCCGGAGCAGGTTGCGCCGACGGCGCGAGCTCATGGGCTGCGGTCGGTCACGGTGCGGGCGTGCTCCTGCTCATGGCTGCGCGGGCGGCGCAATTGGCCTTGGGATTTGAAGAAGCCTAGCATGCGCCCCCGTGAACACCTCGGGCGCCGCGTTCGACAGCTTCAACGTCGCCGCCGAGCGCCAGGTCGGGCGCTACGGCGACAAGCCCCTGCTCACCTGGTACGACGACCACCGGGACGAGCGGGTCGAGCTGTCCTACCGCACCTTCGGCAACTGGGTCGCCAAGACGGCCAACCTGCTGGTCGACGAGCTCGGCGCCGGGCCCGGGGACCGGGTCGGGGCCGTCCTCCCCGACCACTGGCGGACCCCGGTCGTCCTTGCCGCCTGCTGGCGGGCCGGCGTGGGCGTGGCCGCCCTCGACCCGTCGTCCCCCGACCCGCCGCCCGACGGCCTGGTCGCCGCGTTCGTGTGGGAGGGCCACCTGGCCGCCGTCACCGACGCCCTCGGCGGGATCCCGGTGGTCGCCGTCGGCGCCGAGCTGCTCGGCCGCGGCGGCCACGACCTGGGCCGGGCCCTCAGCTTCGCCCGGCTCGTCCCCAGCATGGGGGACCACTTCG
>DASUPQ010000487.1 GCA_036280995.1 Actinomycetota bacterium
GTCGTCGGAGGCCAGGCGCTCCATGACCATGGCGATGACCACCTCGTCGGGCACCAGGTCGCCCCGGTCCATGAACTCCTGGGCGGCCCGGCCCAGCTCGGTCCCCTCGGCCACGTTCGCCCGGAAGATGTCCCCGGTGGCGATGTGTGGGGCATCGAAGCGGCAGGCCACCCGAGCGGCCTGCGTGCCCTTTCCGGCTCCAGGCGGGCCGAGGAGAACAAGACGCATCGATGCTCCGCTCGGTTGGGGAATGGAGACCTCAGAGCGTAGGCGGCGAGCTTGCCATCGGTCCAATAGATCGTCTAAATGGTGAGCATTGAGATCTCCTATGACTGGGAGGAGCGATGCTGCCGCAGATCGAGGCGTTCCTCGAGGTGGCCCGGCGCCAGAATCTCAGCCGGGCGGCCGAGGCCCTGTTCGTCTCCCAGCCCACCCTGACCGCCCGCCTCCAGAGCCTGGAGGGGTCCCTGGGCGAGCAGCTGTTCGTCCGCACCCGCCGCGGGATGCGGCTGACCGAGGCCGGGGAGGCGTTCCTGCCGTATGCCGAGCATGCCGTCGCCGCCCTGGCCGACGGGCGCCAGCGCCTCGACGAGCTGCGCCGCGGCGTCGCCGGCCGGCTGGTCCTGGGGGCGCCCCCGACGGTCAGCACCTACACCCTCCCGGCCCTGCTGGCCCGGTTCAGCGCCGCCCACCCGAACGTCCGCCTGGCCGTCAAGACCGGCACCTCCGAGGAGGTGCTGGAGATGGTCCTGCACGACCAGGTCCAGCTGGGCATCATCCGCTCCCTGGTCCACCAGGAGGTCCAGAGCGTGCCGCTGTACACCGACGCCCTGGTCCTGATCGCCGGGCCCGGCCACCGGCTCGCCGGCTCGCAGGCGGGCCGCCAGGTCCGCCTGGCCGACCTCGCCGGCGAGGTGCTGGTCCTGTTCGGGCGCAGCTCCAGCTACCTGGAGTTCACCACCGCCACCTTCCGCCAGGCCGGCGTGCTGCCCAACAGCGTCCTGGAGCTGGACAACATCGAGGCGGCCAAGAAGATGGTCGAGCGTGGCCTCGGCGTTTCCCTGGTCCCGGCCAGCACCGTCGCCGCCGAGCTGGCCGCCGGCACCCTGACCCGGATCGAGCTGGTCGACGCGGCCCCGGTCCGGCGCGAGATCGTGGCCGTCCGCCGCATCGACGCCGGGCCGCCCTCGGGCGCGGCCGGGCTGTTCCTGGAGATGCTGGCCGAGCTGCGGCCGATCGGCTGACCCGCCGGCCGGCCGCCGCTCAGTCGAGCTGGGCGAAGCCCTCGACCCGGTCGGTCTCGCCGGCCACCACCAGGACGTCGTCGGGGCCGGGGACCGTCTCCTGGGTGGCGTAGGTGAACGACCCGCCCTCCGGCTTGATGCAGACCACGGTGACGCCGTGGCGGCTGCGGACCTGGGCGTCGCCCAGCGAGCGCCCCACGACCTGCTTGGGCGGCTTCAGCTCGACCAGCGCGAAGCCCTCGTCGAGGGGGACGAACTCGAGCATCCGGCCGGTCACCAGATGGGCGACCCTGCGGCCCATGTCGTGCTCGGGGAAGACGACGTGGTGGGCGCCGACCCGCCCCAGGATGCGGCCGTGGGCCACGGTGATCGCCTTGGCCCAGATGTCCGGTACCTGGAGGTCGACCAGCAACGAGGTGGTCAGGATGCTCGCCTCCAGGTCGGTGCCGATGCCGACCACGGCCCGGCCGAACTCGCCCGCCCCGAGCTGCTGCATGACGTCCTCGTCGGTGGCGTCGGCCTCGACGACGTGGGTGAGCACGTCGGCGTTGCGCTGCACGTTCTCGGCGTCGACGTCGACGCCGAGCACCTCGTGGCCCAGGTCCATCAGGGTGGTGGCCAGCGCGGTCCCGAAGCGGCCCAGGCCGACCACCAGCACCCCGTTGTCCCGCACCTTGCTAGGACTCCGGCCACGTATCGACGTCGCATTCACCTACTCTGCAGCTCAAGCAGACCCCTCGCATGCGCGTCGGGGCATACGTGGCCGGAGTCCTAGCCAATGATCGGTCGTTCCTCCGGGTAGCGGTAGCGCGGCTCGCGCTCTCGCAGGGCGAGCGCGGTGGCCAGTGTAATGGGGCCGGTCCGTCCCAGGAACATGAGCAGGATCAGGACGTTCTGGGACGCCAAGGGGAGCTCGGCGGTGATCCCGGTCGTCAGCCCGGCCGACCCGAAGGCCGAGAACGCCTCGAAGGTGACCTGCGACAGCGGGAGCCCGCTCTGGGCGGTGATGGCCAGGGTGGCCGCGACCACCGCGCCCAGCCCGATGAGGGTGACCGACAGGGCCTGGCGCTGGGCTCCCTGGGGTATGCGGCGCCGGAAGGCGTTGACCGTCGACCGCCCCCGTGCCTCGGCGGCGACCATCAGCACGAGCACGGCGAAGGTGGTGACCCGGATCCCGCCGGTGGTGCCGGCGCTGCCCGCCCCGATGAACATGAGGACCTCGGTGACCAGCCACGACGTCTCCCCCATCTCGGCATAGTCGACCGTGTTGAACCCGGCCGAGCGCGGGTTGGCGCCCTGGAAGAAGCCGGCCAGCAGCTTGCCGGGGACGTCGAGGGGGCCGAAGGTGGCCGGGTTGGACCACTCGAAGCCGAGCACGGCCAGCGTCCCGGTGGCCAGCAGCATCCAGGTCATCGTCAGGGTGAGCTTGGTGTGCAGCGACCAGCGGTCCGGGGTGGCCGGTTCGCGGATGAGCTCGATCAGCACCGGGAAGCCGAGCCCGCCGGCGATCACGGCCAGGGTCACGGTCAGGCTCACCCAGCCGTCGTCCACGAAGCCGACCAGGTTGTCGCCGTAGAGCGCGAAGCCGGCGTTGTTGAAGGCCGACACCGAGTGGAACAGGCCGTACCAGGCCGCCCGGCCGAACGGTTCGCCGTAGCCCAGCCACAGCCGTCCGGTGAGCACCGCGGCGGTCACCACCTCGAAGGCCACGCTGAAGGTGGCAACGCCCAGCAGCACGCGCCGGGTCTCGCCGAGCTCGACGACGTTGATCTCGGTCTGGGCGAGCAGCCGCTGCCGCAGCCCGAGCCGGCGGGACAGGGCCAGGGCGAGCAGCGACGCCAGCACCATGAAGCCGAGCCCGCCGACCTGGACGAGCAGCAGGATGATCACCTGGCCGAGGGTCGACCAGTAGGTGGCGGTGTCGACGACGGTCAGCCCGGTGACGCAGACGGCCGAGGTCGCGGTGAAGGTGGCCACGTGCAGCGGGGCCCCGCCGGGCCCGGCCCGGGCCGGCGGCAGCAACAGCAGGACGGTCCCGACCAGGATCCCGACCGCGAAGGCGGCGGCCACGTTCTGGGCGGGATGTCGCGGGCGGCGGCGCACGGCGCCGAGCGCAGGTATCCGGAGCATGCCACCGGCATTCTCCGGCATGCCGGGCGGTCCGTGGGTTTCCTGGGCCGGGGCCAGGGGTAGCTGGCTGGACCACAAGGGACGGCCGAGAAGGAGAGCCATGCGCGTCGTCGTGACCGGGGCCAGCGGGAACGTGGGGACCAGCGTGCTGGCGGCGCTGGCCGGCGAGGCCGCCGTCACCTCGGTGCTGGGGCTGGCCAGGCGCCGGCCGGAGCTCGAGGTGGCCAAGACGACCTGGGCGGCCGCGGACGTGGCCGCCGACGACCTGACCGGCCATTTCCGCGGGGCCGACGCGGTCGTCCACCTGGCCTGGCTGATCCAGCCCTCCCACGACCCCTTCGCCATGTGGCGCACCAACGTCGTCGGCACCGAGCGGGTGCTGGCCGCCGCCTCCCAGGCCCGGGTCGGCACCGTGGTCTGCGCCTCCTCGGTCGGGGCCTACTCCCCCGGCCCCAAGGACCGGCAGGTCGACGAGGGCTGGCCGACCCACGGGGTCGCCACCTCGGCCTACTCGCGCGACAAGGCCTACCAGGAGCGGCTGCTCGACCTCTTCGAGCGCGACCACCCGGAGGTGCGGGTGGTGCGGCTGCGGCCCGCCCTGACCTTCAAGCGCGAGGCCGCCTCGGAGATCCGCCGCTTCTTCCTCGGCCCCCTGGTGCCCGGCTCGCTGGCCAGGGCCGGCGCCATCCCGGTGGTGCCGAGGGTGAAGCGGCTGCGCACCCAGGCCGTGCACGCCGACGACGTCGGCCAGGCCTACCGGCTGGCCGTGGCCGGCGACGCCCGCGGCCCGTTCAACCTGGCCGCCGACCCCGTGCTGGACGCCGGCGTGCTGGCCGCCATGCTGGACGCCCGGCCCGTGCCGGTGCCGGCGGCGGTGCTCAAGGCGGGGGCGGCCGCGACCTGGCGGCTGCACCTCCAGCCGGTGTCGCCCGGCTGGCTCGACCTGGCCCTGCAGTCGCCCCTGCTGGACGCCGGCCGGGCCCGGGCCGAGCTGGGCTGGTCGCCCCGGCGCAGCGCCACCGACACCGTCGAGGAGCTGCTGGCCGGGTTCCGCGAGGCCGCCGGGGCGGACACCCCGCCGCTCGACCCCGACGCCGGCGGGCCGCTGCGCCTGGGCGAGTTCCGCAGCGGCGTCGGCGGCGCCGACCGCTGATCACGAGAAGGAGCGACGACATGGCCGAGATCGGCTACTTCCTGTCCAGCGAGGAGCACGGCCCGAACGAGCTGGTGCGCCAGGCCCAGCAGGCCGAGGAGGCCGGCTTCCGGTCGGTGTGGATCTCCGACCACTACCACCCCTGGAACGACAACCAGGGTCAGAGCCCGTTCGTGTGGTCGGTGATCGGCGGCATCGCCGCCACCACCGACCTCAAGGTCACCACCGGGGTGACCTGCCCGACGGTCCGGATCCACCCGGCCATCCTGGCCCAGGCGGCGGCCACCGCCGCCCTCATGCTGGAGGGCCGCTTCCTGCTCGGGGTGGGCAGCGGCGAGAACCTGAACGAGCACGTCCTCGGCGACCGCTGGCCGCGGGTCGACACCCGGCTGGAGATGCTGGAGGAGGCCGTCGAGGTCATGCGCAAGCTCTGGGAGGGCGACCTGACCAGCCACGACGGCCGCTTCTACCAGGTCGAGAACGCCCGCGTGTACTCGCTGCCCGACACCCCGCCGCCGGTGCTGGTCTCGGCCCTCGGCCCCAAGGCGGTCAGCCTGGCCGCCCGCATCGGCGACGGCTACATCAGCACCTCACCTGACTCCGAGGCGCTGGACAGCTACGTCGAGCAGGGCGGCAAGGGGCTCAAGCAGGGCGGCATGAAGGTCTGCTGGGGCCGGGACGCCGCGGCGGCCCGCAAGACCGCCCACGAGCTGTGGCCCAACACCATGCTGCCCGGGCAGCTGTCCCAGGAGCTGGCCCTGCCCAGCCTCTTCGAGCAGGCCTCGGAGCTGGTCACCGAGGAGCAGCTGGCCGAGGTGATCCCCTGCGGTCCCGACCCGGAGCGCCACCTGGAGAGCTTCCGGCAGTACATCGACGCCGGCTTCGACGAGGTCTACGTCAGCCAGATCGGCGACGACCAGGCGGGATTCTTCGAGTTCTACCGCCGGGAGCTGGCCCCGCGGCTCTCCTGATCCCGCCCGCCTCCCTCCTCCGAGGCCTTCTCCTCGGGGGAGGGACGCCAGGCCAGCGGCAGGACGTACCAGAGCCCGGCGAACACCACGATGAAGCCGGCCGCGGTCCAGAGGGCCAGGTCGGTGGTGAACAGCACGTTGGTGACCACGTAGACGGCGAGCACGATGGCCGCGGCCAGGAACACGGTGCCGGCGATGGCCATCTGGTTGCCGATCCGCACCAGGCGCTCCTTCTCGCCGGCCCGCCAGCGCAGCCGGTGGTGGGCCGAGGGGGCGATCAGGAACGCGGTGGCCAGGGTGGCGCAGGCGATCGAGGCGAAGAAGGCGTTGCGCAGCGAGCCCTGGAGCTGGGCGAAGCGCTGCTGGAAGGGGGCGGTGAGCAGGAAGGCCAGCAGCACCTGGACCCCGGGGATGACGACCCGGAGCTCCTGGAGCAGCTCCATCAGCTCCCGGTCGAGCCGCTCGCCCTTGCTCTCACCGTCGGCCATGCACCGTCCACCTCCCGTTCATGTGGATTTGAGTGTAGACGGGGGCGCAAACCTGCGATCAGCCGGCGCCGAGCTGCTTCTTGCGGGCCGCCATCTCCTCGCCGAGTCGGGTCAGCTCCTCCTTGCCGAGGATCTCCTCGGACTGCGGGAGCAGCTCCCCTTCCTCCTCCTCGACGTGATGGCGCACGTTCTCCATCAGGACGGTGACCTTGGCGTCGAAGGCCTCGTCCTCGGACGACATCGAGCTCAGCTCGCCGAGCAGGATCTTGACGACGTGATGCTCCTCGACGGCCTCGGCGACCATCTCCTTGCCCTCCTTCCTGGCCTTGGCCTCGACCGCCGGGTAGTAGGTCTCCTCCTCGACGGTGGCGTGGACTTCGAGCTCCTTGATGATGTCGGCGACCAGGTCCTGCTTGGTCTTGTAGGCGCGGTCGCCCGCCTTCTCGAACTCCCGGAACAGCTGCTCCACCTTGCGGTGGTCGGCCTTGATCAACGCGACGGCGTCCTGTGCCACGGCAACCTCCTCAGTTCACCAGCAGTTGGGTGCGGAGCCGCCCGAGGGCGCGGCGCAGCAGGCGTGATACGTGCATCTGCGAGCAGCCGACGCGGGCGGCGATGTCGTACTGGTCGAGCTCGTGGAAGAAGCGCAGGACCACGATCTCGCGCTCCGGCTCGGGCAGGCTGTCGACCAGCCCGGGCAGCAGGAGCAGGTCCTCAAGCTCCTCGCGGGGCGGGGCGGCCGGCAGCCGGTCCCCCAGGGAGGTGTCGCCCTCGTCGCCGACCTGCTGGTCGAGCGAGACCTCCGAGCGGGTGTGGACGACCTCGATCGCCTCCAGCGCCTCTTCCTCGGAGATGCCCAGGTACGAGGCCAGCTCGGCGATGGTGGGCGAGCGCCCCAGGGTGTGCGGCAGCTCGTCCAGGGCCTTGCAGACGCGCAGGGAGCGCTCCTTGACCGGCCGGGAGACGTGGACCCGCCAGCTCGTGTCGCGTAGGTAGCGCTTGATCTCGCCGACCACGCAGGCCACCGCGTAGGGGACGAACGGGTTGCCGAAGTCGGGGTCGTAGCGGTCGACGGCCGCGACCAGGCCGACCCGGGCCGTCTGGCGCAGGTCCTCGGGGGTGGCCCCGCGGCTGCCCCGGTAGCGGTCGGCCAGCCGGTCGGCCAGCCCCAGGTAGGAGACGATGATCTGCTCGCGGACGACCGGGTCGCGGGTCTCGGCGTAGCGCCGGAACCAGCCCTCGACCTGCTTGACGGCGTCCTCGTCACCGGGAAGGACATCGTTGACGGACACGTTCGACCGGGTCGCCTGAACCACGCGCGTCTCCGTGAGTCAGCCGCCCACGGGGGCTGGGAGGACGGCGTCGAACTAGAACACTTCTACCCCTGCTCTTCGCGTCTCGCAAGAGGAGCGGTTGCGGCCGGCTCGGGCCGGACCCCGTCAGGCGCGGACCGCGAACAGCCGCCACTCGCCGGCGATGCCCTTGAGGACGTGGGCGCCGCGGTCCTCGAGCACGTGGTCCGACCCGGCGACCAGGTCGTGGACGGTCCCCGACACCAGCACCTCCCCGGGGGCGGCGGCCGCCATCACCCGGGCCGCGAAGTGGACGGCGATGCCGCCGACGTCGTCGCCCCGGAGCTGGACCTCGCCGGTGTGGACCCCGGCCCGGATCTCGACGCCTGCGCCCCGGAGCCGGTCGCGCAGGGCGGTGGCGCAGCGGATCCCCCGGCCGGGCCGGTCGAACAGGGCCAGGATGCCGTCGCCGGTCGACTTGACCAGCCGCCCCTGCAGCTCGCCGACCAGCTCGCGGGCGACCCGGTCGTGGGTGTCGAGCAGCTCGGCCCAGCGCCGGTCGCCGACCTGCCGGGCCCGCTCGGTCGACCCCGCGATGTCGGTGAACACCACCGTGGCCAGGGCCCGCTCGCCCAGCTCGGCCGCCCGCACCGGGTCCGGGGGCGGGACGGGCCGGGGTGGGGCGTGCCGGGGCGGTCCGGCCATGAACACGACGGCGGCGTGCAGGGCCAGCGGGATCAGCAGCAGCAGCATGAGCAGGCCCGGCCAGTAGACCGTCCGCATCCCCTGGGAACGCTCGGCGATCCACCAGATGCCGGTGGAGAACACGCCGACCAGCAGCCAGGCGCCGGCGTGGAGCACCAGCCAGCGGCGGCGGTCGCGCAGATGTCGCACCACCGGAGTGTACGCACACCGAACGGCTAGCGGCGGCATAGCCGATCGGCTCCCGGATCGGGGCGGGCTGGCCGATCCGGCGGCAGGGTGGCGCGGGGCATGCTCGTCCGGAAGACGACGGAACGAGGAGGCCCCGTGCCCATCATCGAGGTCGAGCACCTGCACAAGCGCTACCGGGACACGGTAGCCGTCGAGGACGTGTCGTTCACCGTCGAGCGAGGCGAGATCTTCGGGATCGTCGGCCCCAACGGGGCCGGCAAGACGACCACCGTGGAGACGATCGAGGGGCTGCGGACCCCCGACCGCGGCACCGTGCGGGTGCTCGGGCTCGACCCCTGGCGGGACCGGGCCGAGCTGCGCCAGCGGGTCGGGGTCCA
>DASUPQ010000488.1 GCA_036280995.1 Actinomycetota bacterium
CCGCCTCGTTCACGGCCAGCTCGAAGGTCGGCGTGGTGACCTCGCCGATGCCCGGCACCGCCGGCGGGAACTTGACGTAGTCGAGCTGCTGGGCGGCGATGTTCTGGGTCTCCAGCGCCTGGAACTCGGGGCTCTCGCGGACCGAGGCCCTGGCCGCGATCTGGCCGGCCTTGGCCCAGTCGATCGAGTGGTCGCTGATCCAGGCGATGAAGACCTTGGACGCCTGCAGCTTGTTGGGGTCCTTCTGGGCCTGGGAGGTGACCACGAAGTTGTGCGAGCTGCCCCAGACGGCCGGCTGGGCGCCGATCTGCGGCAGCGGGGCCGCCCCCCACTCCAGGCCCTTGACCTTGTCCCACTCGTTCATCATCCAGATGCCGTCCCAGGTGAGGGCGTTCTTGCCCTGCCGGAAGGCGACCGCCTGGGCGTCGTTGGCCACGTTCTTGGGGCTGTAGCCCTGCTGGATGTTGCTGACCTGCCACTCCAGCGCCTGGACGCCGGCGTCGGAGTTGAACTGGGCCTGCGAGCCGTCGGCGTTGTAGGGCGTGCCCCCGAACTGGTGGATCAGCGACCACCACATCAGGTGGGCCGGCCAGGTCGAGGTCACCCAGAACGGGTTCTCGACCCCCTTGGCCTCCATCTCCTTGAGGGCGGCCTCGAAGCTCGCCCGGTCCTTGGGCGCCTCGCTCAGGCCGGCCTTCTGGAGGTCCGCCTGGTTGTAGTAGAAGAGCAGCGGGTGCACGTCCAGCGGAATGCCGTAGCGCTTCTCCTGCCAGATGCCGGCCGACCAGACGGTGGGGGCGAAGTCGCTCTCCTGGTACTCCAGCACGGTGGCGACCTCGTCGACCGGGATGATGACCCGGCGGGCGGCGTTGGTGGCCAGCTGGTCGATGTGCATGATGGCGATGTCGGGGCCGTTGCCACTGGACACCGCCGTGGGGACCTTGGCGTAGAAGTCGGCCCACTGGAGCACGTTCATCTCGACCTTGATGTTCTGGTTCTCGCTGTTGAACTGCTCGACCAGCTTGCGCATGAACGGGCCGTCGCCGCCGGTGAAGCCGTTCCAGAAGGCCAGGCTGACGTTCGGGCCGGTGTACTCCTTGCCCTCGCCGAACTGGCCGCCCCCGCCGCCGCCGGCGGCGCCAGGCGGGGCGTCGGTGCCGCCGCCGCAGGCGGCCAGGAGCAGGCCGGCGCCGGCGCCGGCGCCGATCCCGAGGAACTGCCGCCGGCTGAGCGGCCCCTGGTTGCTGTTGCGGTCCTTGCCCATGTCCCCACCTTTCTCGCCCCGGAGGCCGCCGGGGCAACGGTCCTACGGTCGGTAGATGCGGAAGTGGTCGAAGTCGGCGACGGCCCCGGCGCCGCCGTGGGAGATCAGCCCGATCCGGGGGTCGGTGCCGGCGGGCAGGGTCCAGACCCCGCCCCAGGTCCAGTGCCGGCCGTCGCGGCTGGAGGCGGCCCGGAACTCGTGCTCGCCGTTGGCCGGGTCGATGCGGTGGCTGAGGCGCAGCCAGGTCACCGGGGCCGGGGTGCCGACGGCCATGCCGCCCCAGGAGGTGCCGTCGGCGAACGGCATCTCCTTGCCGAACTCGGTCTGGCGGGTGTTCCAGATGGCCACATGCGACAGGCGCAGGAAGTGGTCGTCGTCCAGGTAGGCGATCAGGCCGGCCTGCTGGAAGTTGCGGACCTCGTCGACGCCGAGGTCGATGGCCAGCCTGGTCTCGACGGTGTAGGCGCCGGCCGGGGCGTCGCGCAGCAGCACCGAGGCGGTCTCGTCGGGGCCGACCAGGTCGCCGGGCTGGGTCGGCCAGCGGAGCGCCCCACCGGTCTCGGTGACGGCCGGGTCCGGCCCGCGCACCCAGCTCCAGCCCGGGCCGCCCACGGTGCCGTCGCCGAACTCGTCGGCGTACACCAGCTCGCCGACCCGCGGCGGCGGCACCCGGTGGCGCACCGGGTCGTACAGGCGGGCGGCGCCCAGGTTGGCCGCCTCGGCCGGCCCGCAGCGGGCGGCCGCCCCGACGGCGCCGGCCCCGCCGGTCCCGTGCGGCAGGACCCGGCGCTGGACGGCCACCGGGTCGTGCAGCCGGGCGTCGGTGACCTCCACGGTGAGCAGACGGCCGCGCAGCTCGGCGGCGACGTTGTGCCAGGTGTCGTGGCGGAAGCCGGCCGGCAGCGGGCTCGCCTCACGGCCCAGCGACCTCCCGCCCCGGACGACGTCGGTGACCAGGGCGCCGGCCTCCCGGTCGAGCCAGCTGACCACGTAGTTGCGGTGGCTGCGCCAGCTCGTGACCAGCCCGGCGGCGGTCGCGCCCTCGCCGAGGCGCAGGTCCCCCTCGGCCCGGTAGTCGTCCGGCGAGCGGCCGGCGGTGACGTCGAAGGCCGGCTCGCAGCTGTCGGCCGGCGGGTCAAGGGCGCCGTCGGGAAGCGCGACCGTCCAGTCGGTGATCGGGGCCCGCTGGGGCCCCTCCGAGGCCCAGCGGCCGGCCCGGACCGTCGGCCAGCCGTCGATCCAGTCGAGGCGGTCGAGCAGCATCGGTCGCTCGTTGATGCCGAAGGGCTCGTCGAGGAAGGGGTCGCGCCGGTCGATGGCGTGGTAGACGAACCAGTCCTGGCCGGCCAGGTCGGTGACGACGGCGTTGTGGCCGGTGCCGACCCAGGTGTTGCCGTTGGGGGTGACGACGATGGTGCCGCCGACCCTGGAGGTGACCAGGGAGATGCCGTCGCGGTCGACGAACGGGCCCAGGGGGCTGGCCGAGCGGCCCGCGAACACCGTGTAGCCGGTGGTCGGGCCGGCGCAGCAGTTGGCCTCGGAGGCGAACAGGTAGTACCAGCGGCCGTGGCGGACGACGTAGGCGCCCTCGTAGCGGTTGTCGATGGCGACCATGGTCGGGGTGCCGACCGCCCGGGTGGCGTCGTCGTTGAGCTCGGTGACGAAGATGCCGCCGTAGTAGGAGCCGTAGTAGAGGTAGCGGGTGCCGTCGATGTCGGTGAACTGCGAGGGGTCGAAGGTCCACTTGAAGTCGCCCGGGTTGCCGCTGTCGCCCCGGCGGGGGCCGACCACCGGCTCGCCCGAGTCGGTCCAGGGCCCGGTCGGGGTCGGGGCCGTGGCCACGCCGATGGCGTTGTCGTTGGGCTCGTCGGTCACGGTCGTCTGGGTGACGACGTAGTAGAGGTAGTAGGTGCCGTCCAGGTAGCGGATGTCGGGAGCCCAGAGGGCGGCGTCCGGGGCGGCCCAGGCGGGCAGCGTCGACTCGGTGAAGGCGTCGCCGACGTAGGTCCAGTTGACCAGGTCGGCCGAGCGGGCCGTGGGGATGAGGTGCCGGGTGCGCTCCCCCTCCCGCAGCGGGTCGGTGGTCCCGTAGGCGTACCACCAGCCGTCCTTGGCCTTGATCACGGCCGGGTCGGCGAAGGTGTCGGCGAAGTCGCGGGAGACGGGATTCGTGTAGGTGGCGGGGCTGGGGGCGGCGCCGGCCCGGGGTGCGAGGGCGATCCCGGCCAGGCAGAGGGCGAGCAGTAGGCCGGCGGCGAGGGTCGTTCGACCTGGCCGCTGACGGCCGCCCGGTGAGACCACGGCACGGATCATGGGACCGGACTCCTTCGCTGGACGTCCCTGACCGTCTCTGTTCGCTTCAGGCTACTTTATGTTCGACTTCGTGAGAAGGGCCTAGTTGGCCGTATACCACCCGAATCAGCGCCGGAACCCGGTTCAGCGGGAATGGGGCATGGCGGCGCGCAGGAGCTCGGCCGCCTGCTCGGGGGCGATGTCGTTGATGAACACGCCCGCCCCCGACTCGCTGGCGGCCAGGTACTTGAGCTTGGTGGCCGTGCGGCGGATGGAGAACGCCTCCAGATGGGCGTGGGCCAGGTCGCGGTCGCGCCGCACCGGCGCCTGGTGGCAGGTCAGCATGTAGGGCAGGGGCTGGTCGAACAGCGCGTCGAAGCGGCCGAGGACGTCCTTGAGCAGCGCCGCCAGGCCGTCGCGCTCGTCGTCGCCGAGCGCCGGCAGGTCGGGCAGGTGGCGGGTCGGGAACAGGTGGACCTCGAACGGCCAGCGGGCGCCGAAGGGCACGAAGGCCAGCCAGCCCGGCGCCGTCGCCACCACCCGCTCCCCGTCGGCCTCGGCGGCCACGATCGAACAGCTGCGGCACTCGCCGGTGGCGTCCCGGTAGGCCCGGGCCACGTCCAGCTGGCGGGCCGTCCGCGGGGCCACGAACGGGTAGGCGTAGATCTGCCCGTGGGGGTGGTGCAGGGTGACCCCGATCTCCTCGCCCCGGTTCTCGAACGGGAACACCTGCTCCACCCCGTCCAGGGCGCCCAGCTCCAGGGTCCGGTCGGCCCAGACCTCGACGACCGTGCGGATGCGGCCGACCGGCAGCCGGGCCAGCGCCCCGCCGTGGTCGGCGGTGAAGCAGACGACCTCGCAGCGCCCAACCCCCGGCTGGCGGTGGAACGGTCCGCCATCGGCCACCGGACCGGGGTCGGGAGCCAGCGACGGGAAGCGGTTCTCGAACACCACCACGTCGTAGTCGGCGGCCGGGATCTCGGTCGCCCGGCCCTCCCTGGACGGGCAGAGCGGGCACTGGTCGGCCGGGGGCAGGTGGGTCCGGCCCTGGCGGTGGGAGGCGACCACCACCCACTCCTCGGTCAGCGGGTCGCAGCGGATCTGGCTGGAGGTCACGGCCGCGGTGAGGTCGCGGGTGTCGGGGACGTGGCGGTCGACCCCCTCGCGCTCGTCGAAGTAGAGCAGCTCGCGCCCGTCGGCCAGCCGGATCGAGGTCTTGACCAGCTTCACGACGCCACCTCCTCGGCCGGCTGCCGCCGCGCGTCGACGAGCCGCACGCGGAGCCCGGCGTCGGCCAGCGCCGCCAGGGCCGTCCGGTCGGCTCCGTCGTCGGTGATCAGCTCGTCGACCTCGTCGCAGCGGGCGAAGGTGGCCAGCGACACCTGTCCCAGCTTGCTCGAGTCGGCCACCACCACCACCCGCCGGGCGCCCGCGACCAGGACCCGGTTGGTCTCCGCCTCGGCGATGTTGGGCGTGGTCAGCCCGGCCCTGGCGTCGATCGAGTGCACCCCCAGGAACAGCAGGTCGGTGTTGAGCTGGCGCAGGACGTGGTTGGCGAACGGCCCGACGAGCGCGTCGGACGGCGTCCGGAAGGAGCCGCCGGAGACCACGATCGAGTGCCAGCCGTTGGCCTCGAGGGCGCCGGCGATGTTGAGCGAGTTGGTCACGAAGGTGAGGTCGCGCACCCCGCCGCCGCGCAGGCGCCGCGCCACCTGCCAGGTCGTGGTCCCGGCGGACAGGGCCACCGTCATGCCGTCGTGGACGAGGGCGACGGCCGCCGCGGCGATGGCCGCCTTGGCCGGGGCGTTGACGCGGCGCTTGGCGGCGAAGTGGGGCTCGGCGGCGCCGCCCTTGGCCAGCACGGCCCCGCCGTGGACCTTCTCGACGAGCTGCTGGGCGGCGAGCGCGCCCAGGTCGCGCCGGATGGTCATCTCCGAGACCGCCAGCGCGCCGGCCAGCTCAGCGACCGTGGCGGCACCCGAGGGCATCAGGGCCCGCAGGATGGCGTCGCGACGTTCCTGGGCAAGCACATCGGCCTCCTCGGCCCTACCGTACCGTATCCGACCGACACCGAACAGACTCCATCAGGAACCGCGTGTGAACCTGTTCGAGGTCGTCCAGGACCGGAACCGGTCGGCCACCGGGGTGGCGCGGCGGTGCAAGGTGCCGATCTCATCCGCCTCCAGGTCGTACAGGCCCATCCTGACCAGGTGCTCCCCCACCGGCCCGAGGGCGTCCCGGTACTCCCAGCCAACCAGGTCGAACAACGGCCACCAGGTGTAGCCGACGATCTCCAGGCCCTGGTCTCGCAGGCCGGCCACCAGCTCCAGGGAGGCGTCCAGCCAGGCCAGCCGCCGGGCGACCCCGCCCAGGACGCTGGTCTCGGTGACCATCAGGGGACGCCGGTAGCGGGCGGCGAAGGCGCGGAGCAGCTCCTCCAGCCCGGCCGTCCAGTCGTCGCGCCGGGGGCGGAGGGCGACCGGGACCACCTCCCCGGCCCGGTACTCGGCGGTGGTCAGGTGCGGGTAGTAGTTGACGCCGAGGACGTCGGGGTGGGCCGGGTTGCGCGCGGCCCAGGCCAGGTCGTCGTCGCCGAAGCCGTGGCGGCGCAGGTAGCCGGCCAGCGGGTGATCGTCGTCGACCATGCCGCAGAGCAGGTCCTGGATGAGGAACTGGCGGGCCCGGAGCAGCTCGACCTCCTCGGCGAAGGCCTCGGTCGCCCCCGCGTACCGGAAGGTGGCCTCGACGTGGACGAAGCTGGCCCGGCCGCCGCTGGCCTCGACGACCGCCCGCTGGGCCGCGACCACCCCCCGCACGATCGCCCGGACCAGCTTGACGTAGCCGTCGTGGCCGGTCAGCCGGGGCGGCCAGATGCCCTGCTCGCCGCAGTGCATGGCGGTGATCTGGGGCTCGTTCATCGGCGTCCAGAGGGTGAGCCGGTCCCGGTAGCGGTCGGCCAGGGCGGCCGCGTACTCGGCCAGGCGGTCCGGGAAGTCGGTGTGCAGGAAGGCGTTGTCCAGCCACAGCGGGGTGCCGTAGTGGACCAGGTCGACGATGGCCTCCAGGCCTGAGGGTGTCCAGCCGGTCCACCACCCGGTCGGCCCAGTCCCAGGCGAACCGCCCCGGCGCCGGGTTCAGCCGGTACCAGGGGAACCCGTAGCGGATCGCCCCGGCGCCGGCCGCGGCGGCCAGGCCCAGGTCCTCGGACCAGAAGCGGTAGTGCTGGGTCAGCTCATACTCGTCCAGCGCCCGGTGCCCGGGGAAGGCATGGGGGACGAAGGTGTCCTCGATCCCGACCGCGAACCGGAAGCCGCTGCCCATCGTGGCAAGATACCCGCGACCTGCAGGCGGGTGAAGGAGGCGTCGTGCCCGGCGTTCGGCATGGCCGCCTGCTCGCGCTGGCGCTGGCGCTGACCGGGGCGGTGCTGGCCGGGTGCTCGGGCGGGGAGGCGCCGCGGGGCACGGTCAACGTGCCCATGTACGACAACTTCTTCGCCCGCGAGGTGACCCGGGTGCCGGCCGGGTCCACCGTCCGGTTCCCCAATGAGGGCCGGGCGCCGCACAACGCCGTGGCCGTCGACGGGACCTGGCGGACGCCGGAGCGGATCGGGGCCGACGAGGCGGCCACGGTCGTGCTCGACCAGCCGGGCGTGTACCGCTTCTACTGCACCTTCCACGCCACCGAGGACGGCCGCCAGGGCATGGCCGCCACCATGGTCGTTGGCGACGTCACCTTCTACCCGGGCCAGGAGGACGGGGGCCCGGCGGTGGCGCCGGTGAAGCGGGCCAGCGGGGTCACCCGGCGGGTGCCCGAGGACCACGACACCATCCAGGCCGCCGTCGACGCGGCCAAGCCGGGCGACCTGGTCCTGGTCGGCCCCGGGACCTACCGCGAGGAGGTCAAGGTGGCCGTGCCGTCGGTGGTGATCCGCGGCCGCGACCGCGACGAGGTGGTGGTGGACGGCGAGTTCCAGCGGCCCAACGGGATCGCCGTGACCGCCGACGGGGTCGCGGTCGAGAACCTGACCGTCCGCAACGCGCTCATCAACGGGCTGTTCTGGACCGGGGTGCGCGGCTACCGGGCCAGCTACGTGACCGCCTACAACAACAAGGACTACGGCATCTACGCCTTCGACTCGGTCGACGGCCTGTTCGAGCACTCCTACGCCTCGGGGTCGCCCGACTCGGGCTTCTACATCGGCCAGTGCCATCCCTGCGACGCCGTCATCGACGGGGTGCTGGCCGAGAACAACGCCCTCGGCTACTCGGGCACCAACGCCGGCGGCAACCTCCAGATCGTCCGCTCCACCTGGCGGCGCAACTGGGCCGGGATCGTCCCCAACACCCTCGACTCGGAGCTGCTGCCGCCGTTCCGGCAGGTCGACATCGTCGGCAACCTGGTCGAGGCCAACCACAACCGCGGCGCGCCCGGGGTGCCGCTGGAGTGGGGCCCGTTCGGCAACGGCATCGTCCTCGGCGGCGGGAACGACTCGCGGGTCGAGCGCAACCGGGTCCGCGACCACGTCCACCACGGCGTCCTGGTCACCCCCAACCTGGACGAGCACATCTGGACCTCGTCGGGCAACCGGGTGGTGGGCAACGTGGTCGAGGGGTCGGGCCGGGCCGACCTGGCCCTGGCCGCCCCGGCCGGCGACGGCAACTGCTTCCAGGGCAACCAGGCCCGGACCTCGATCCCGGTGGGGCTGCAGGCCTTCCAGCGGTGCTCGGGGCTACGGCTGCCGCTGCGCATGGACCTGTCCACCACCCTGGCCAGCCTCGGCCAGGTCGCCGAGGCCAACACCGGCGCCTACCCGATGAACCGGCCCGAGGACCAGCCGGCGCCCCCGCCCCAGCCGCAGCTCCCCGGCGGGGCCGCGGCGCCGGTTCGCCCGGCCGTCGACGTCTTCGCCGCCGCCAGGGTCGACCTGGACCGGGTCCCGGTCCCCGGCGCCCCCGACCTGCCACCGACCGTCCGCAAGGAGCCAACCGTGTTCGGCGTCCCGATCCTCGCCGCCTCCCCCTGGCAGCTCGTCTTCGCCCTCTACGGCTACCTGCTGCCGTTCGTGCTGTATGCCGCCTGGACCTCCCTGGCCCTGTGGGACCTGGCCCGCCGCGACGACCTGAGCCGCGGCGCGGCCATCGGCTGGATCGCGGTCATCCTGCTGGTGCCGTTCCTGGGCGTGATCGCCTACCACGTCCTGGGCCGCCCCCGCCTCCCCGCCTGGCTGCGGGCGGCCGTGATCGGCGGCGGCCTGTTCGCCTACCTGGTCGTGCTCGGGGTCGGCGCCCTCCTGGGCGGGATCGCCTGAGCGGCCGGCGCGCCGTGGTCAGCGTCACCGGTCGGGCCGTGGGAGCCGGCTGGGGTCGACCTGGACGACCTGGCTGCCGGTGGTGACCCAGATGGCCCCCGGTCCGACCGCGACCCCGCGCACCCCCGCCCAGGTGCTCCAGCGGAACCGGTGCGCTCCGCCGCCCGGTCCGGCCATCCACCCGCGACAGCAGCTGATTCAGGTCGGTCACCACGTACGCTCCGTCGTCCCCGGCGGCCAGGTTCCGGGGTGCCGGCGCGGTGACTCCCAGATCGTAGCGACCGGACGCCAGATCGAACCGCCGGACCGCGCCCGCGCCCGTGTCGGCGACCCACAGGGCTCCCGGCGCGGCCGACAGCGCCTGGATCCGGCCCCTGGGATCCGGCGGCGGCACCCGCGTCACCACCCTGGCCGAGGCGGCGTCGACGGACAGCAGCGACCCACGGGCGGTCCCCACCCAGATCCTGTCCCGGCCGGCGACCACCGCCATCGGGCCTTCCGGGACCGGGACGCGGTCGGTGACCTGGTTGCGGCGGCCGTCCACCCGCAGCAGCATCCCGGCCGGGCGTGCGCCGTGCTCGAGCGCGCAGCAGGTCACCCAGACGGTGTCGCCCACCGCGGCCACCCCGACCGGCCCGTACAGCACCTTGCCCAGCCGGACCCGTCCCATCACCCGGTTGGTGGCCCGGTCGACGCGCCACAGCAGCTCCGACCGCTCCTCCGGGACCCAGGCCGTGTCTGCCGACACCGCCACGGCACCCAGATCCGCCGAGGGGAGGCCGATCGGGACGCTGGCCACGATCCGGTGGGTCGAGGGGTCGATCCGGTCCAGGCGGCGCTCGGCAACCACCCACAGGCTGCCGGCGTCCAGCACCAGCTGCCGCGGCTTCCCGGAGATCCTGATGCGTGCCAGCACCGGCGACGGCGGCTCGGCCGAGCCTGGCCCGGACGCGGGAGCGCCCTCGCGGTTGACCGCCGCCCACACGGCGGCCGACACCACGGCCGCCAAGACGGCGGCCACGAGCGCGAGAAGTCCGCGATGTCGGCGCACCGCCCAACGCTAGCCCACCCACGACCGCGGGGTGCACGCCGGTGGAGCACCCCGATGGTAGAGGCTCAGCCTGGAACCGGCGCCGGATCGGTGCGGGTGCGGCCGTAGAGGGTGGTGCGCTGCTCCAGGCGGCGGCCCAGGGGCTCGACGATGGCCCGGAACTCGGCCTCCTCCATGAGCTGGCCGTGGCTGGCCCCGGCGGCGCGGCTGATGTTCTCGTCCATCAGGGTGCCGCCGAGGTCGTTGACCCCGGCCAGCAGGGCCTGGCGGACGCCGTCGGCGCCCATCTTGACCCACGACACCTGGATGTTGTCGATCAGGCCGCGGTAGGCGATCCGCCCGACGGCGTGGATCAGCACCGCCTCCCGGAAGGTGGGCCCGGGCCGGGACTGGCGCTTGCGGTACATGGGCGCGGCCATGTGCACGAACGGCAGCGGCACGAACTCGGTGAACCCGCCCGTCTCGGCCTGCAGGGCCCGGGTCCGGAGCAGGTGCCTGGCCCAGTGCCGGGGCGACTCGACGTGGCCGAACATGATGGTGATGTTGGAGCGCAGCCCCACCGAGTGGGCGACCCGGTGGACCTCAAGCCACTCGTCGGTGGTCACCTTGTCGGGGCAGATGACGGCCCGGACCTCGTCGTCGAGGATCTCGGCGGCGGTGCCGGGCAGGCTGGCCAGGCCGGCCGCCTTGAGCCGCAGCAGGTAGTCGCGGAGCGGCTCGCCGAGCCGGCGGGCGCCCTCGTGGACCTCGAGGGCGGTGAAGCCGTGGATGTGCATGCCGGGCACGGCCTCGTGGACGGCCTCGGCCACGTGCAGGTAGTAGTCGCCGTCGAAGCTGGGGTGGATGCCGCCCTGGAGGGTGACCTCGGTGGCCCCGCGCTGGTCGGCCTCGACCACCCGCCGGGCCACCTCGTCCAGGCCCAGCAGGTAGGGCGCGCCGCGCAGGTTGAGGCTGGCCGGGCCCTTGGAGAAGGCGCAGAAGCGGCAGCGGAAGGTGCAGACGTTGGTGTAGTTGATGTTGCGGTTGCGGACGAAGGTGACCACGTCCCCGACGGCCTGGCGGCGCAGGTCGTCGGCGAGCTCGGCCACCGCCCGCACCTCCGGTCCCCTGGCCGCGAACAGGGCGGCCAGCTCGTCCTCCCCCGGCTGCTGCCCGGCCACCACCCCCCTCAGGACCTCCCCCACCCGGCCGCCGGCCGCCATGCCGGGGAACCGGACCGGGTCGATCAGGATGGGCGGCGGCTCGTGGTCGCCGGCCGCCCAGCGGTCGTCGCGGCCAAGGGCCTCGGCGTCGGAGCGGTCCAGCACCGGGAACCGGAGGTCGGGGTCGAGCCAGCGCCCGGGGTCGGCGGCGAGCTCGGGGTAGATGGTGAGCCGCGGGGCCAGGGTCATACCGGCCGCCTCGGTCACTGCCCGCAGCCGCTCGAGCGCCGGCCAGGGCGCCTCCGGGTTGACATGGTCGGCGGTGACGGGCGAGACCCCGCCCCAGTCGTCGATGCCCGCCTCCAGCAGGACCCCGAAGTCCTCGGTGAGGTTGGGCGGGGCCTGGAGGTGGATCCGCGGGTCGAGCAGGACCCGGGCGGCCGCGATCGTCCACAGGTAGTCCTCCAGCGCCGGCGGCGCGGCCCCGGCCATGGCCGTGCCCGGCTTGGGGCGGAAGTTCTGGACGATCACCTCCTGCACGTGGCCGTGGCGGCGGTGGGCGGCGCCGATGGCGGCCAGCGCCTCCAGCCGCTCGGCCCGGGTCTCGCCGATCCCGACCAGGATCCCGGTGGTGAACGGGATGGCCAGCTCCCCCGCCGCCTCCAGGGTGGCCAGCCGGCGCGCCGGCAGCTTGGTCTGGCAGCGGGCGTGGGGGCCGCCCGGCTCGTGGAGGCGCTCCGACAGCGACTCCAGCATCATCCCCTGGCTGGCCGAGACCCGCCGCAGGGCGGCCAGCTCGGCCGGGAGCAGGGCGCCGGCGTTGGCGTGGGGCAGCAGCCCGGTCTCGGTGAGGACCAGCCGGCAGGCGTCGGCCAGGTAGTCGACGGTGCTGTCGTGGCCGAGGGCGCCAAGGGCCTCGCGGGCCACCGGGTAGCGCTCCTCGGGCCGCTCCCCCAGGGTGAACAGCGCCTCGTGGCAGCCGGCGGCCGCCCCGGCCCGGGCGATCTCCAGCACCTCCTCGGGGCCCAGGTAGGGCGACGCGCCCAGGCGGGCCGGCGGCTTGGCGAAGGTGCAGTAGCCGCAGTGGTCGCGGCAGAGCATGGTCAGGGGGATGAACACCTTCGGCGAGTAGGTGACCCGGGTCCCGTGGTGGCGGTCGCGGATGCGGCGGGCCTCGGTCAGCAGCTCGTCCAGCGGGGTGCCCGGGGAGATGTCCATGTACGGCAGCCTCAGGCCATCACTTCAAAAAGTCAAGCAATCCCGCCCACGATCCAGGCGCGACCCGGGGCGCGACCCACGCGCGACCGGGCGCGACCCAACCCGACCCGGGATCGTGGGCCCCTACCGGGAGGGTAGCCGAGGCGTCGGATCGGGGTGCTCGGCTTTCCACAACCCTGGTGGTACGGTCGGGCCGTGCCCAAGCTCTACCCGCTGCCCGGGCCGGTGGCCCGATCGCTCGAGGTTGTCGGCGACCGCTGGACCCTGCTGGTGGTCCGCGAGCTGCTGCTCGACGGGCGGCGCTGGGCCGAGCTGGAGCGGGCCCTGCCCGGCATCCCCTCCAACCTGCTGGCCGAGCGGCTGCGCCTGCTGGAGGAGGAGGGCGTGGTCGAGCGGGCCACCGAGGGCCGCGTCTACCACCTCACCGACAAGGGCCGCGACCTGGCCCCGGTCCTGGCCAGCCTGGCCTCCTGGGGGACCCGCCACTGCGGCGAGCCGTCCTCGGCCCTGGCCACCCACGCCGGCTGCGGCGGCCGGGTCCTGATCCGCTCCAGCTGCGCCCGCTGCGGCCAGCCCGTGCCGCCCGAGGCCCTGGACGTCCGCGGCCTTCGCTGACCGCTGCCACCTTCGGGGGCCCTGCGTCGTGTACAAGCCGGAGTTGAGGGAGCCAGGATCATCGTGGCCGACGCCCGGCCGGGTCCGCGACGAGGTCGCGCTGTCGGGTCCGGCCGCAAAGGGGGCGCATCATGAAGCGGTTCCTGGTCGCATTCATCCTGTCGATGCTCGCCGGGTGGGCGGTCCCGGCCGGGGCGGCTGGCGCACGGCCGCACACCAGCACCTGGCACCGACTGAACCCCGACCAGTCCAACCCCGCCCCCGAGCACGAGCGGCTCCGCTGCAGGGAGGCGGCCGTCTGGGCGTGCCATTACGACAAGGTGCCCGAACCGCGGCTGAACTTCTCCTGGGACCGCACCACCGCGAAGTTCGCCGGCCGGGACGTCACCGCCAGCTGGGCCTGCCCGGCATGGTTCACCGAGTGCGCGGCCGTAACCCGCGTGGTGGATGGGGTGGTGGTGAAGATCCGACCGGATGCCTTGGCGTGTCCATGGTTCAGCAGCTTCAGGCGAGCCCTGGCGGCGAACCCGTTCCCCCTGCCATTCGACGGCGTCGCCTGGCCCGATTCTGACTGCATCTTCGCCCCACAGCGCTGAATCGGGTCGACACAAAGGACCTGTCCGTGGCCGACACCCAGGGATTCGAGGAGTTCTACACGGCCACCGTCGGCCGGCTGCTCGGCCAGCTGTTCCCCGTCACCGGCGACCTCCACGAGGCCGAGGAGGTCGTGCAGGAGGCCTTCGCCCGGGCCTCGATCCGCTGGAGCCGGATCCGCGACTACGACGTGCCCGAGGCCTGGGTGCGCCGGGTGGCCATGAACCTGGCCGCCGACCGCCACCGCCGGCGCCACCGGCAGGTGGCTGCCCTGCACCGGGCCGGCCCGCCGCCCTCGGTGCCACCGGTGTCGGTGGAGGCCTTGGCGCTGGTCCACGCCCTCGGCACGCTGCCCATCCGGCATCGGCAGGCGATCGTGCTCCACTACCTGGTGGACCTGCCGGTCGAGGAGGTGGCGGCCACCCTCGGCACCAGCGCCGGTACGGTCAAGAGCTGGCTGGCCCGGGGCCGGCGCGAGCTGGCGGGACGGCTGGGCGAGCCCGAGGAGGTGGGCAACTCGTGAACGACCTGCGCGAGCACCTCCACGAGCTGGCCGACGCGGCCGCCCGCCACGGGACCACCACCGGCCCGGCGGCCGCCATCCGCCGCGGCCGGCAGCGCCGCCGGCGGATGGCGGGTGCCGTCGCGGCCGTCCTCGCCCTCGTCGTGGCCGTCGGCAGCGGCTCCCTGGGCCGGCTGGCCCAGCCGGACCTGCCGGCGACCACACCCTCGACGACCCTCCTGCCCGTCCCCAAGCTGGACGTCACCACCCCGGAGTTCGCCGCCGGCACACGCCAGGCCGCCGCCTTCGACGCCCTGGTCGCCCAGGTCAGGCGCTGCCCCGGCGGGTACACCGCACCGGCCCTGATCGGCTACTACCGGTCGGCCGAGTACCGCCGCCTGGTTCTGGTGGCCGGCAAGCGACCCGGGCTCGGGGAGACGACCATCTGCTGGGCGGCGGCCGTGTTCGACCTCGACGGCAAGGCCGAGCGCCTGGACGCCGTCCGGCCCGCGTCCACCGCCGTACCGCTGACGGCCACGAACGGCGGGTCCAGCAACGTGGGGGTCGTGCAGGGGCAGACGGCCAAGGAGGCGGCCCTCGTTCGGGTCCGGTTCCGCGACCAGCCGGCGCTCCTGGACCTACCGGTGATCCAGTCCTGGGGCAGCTACGTGGTCAACCTCTACATTGGCCTCTTCCCTCCGGGCTGGGTACCCGTCGAGGTGACCGCCTACGACGCGAACGGGCGCCAGGTCGCCGGCTGCGCCCTCGACCCGTCGGCCGCCACCCTGGGGCGGTGCCCCGGCACGTGAGGCTCAGCCCAGGGCGACCGGGACCGCGCCGTCGGCGACGGCGGCGACGATGGTGGCGGCGCCCACGATCTGGGCCCCTTCGACCAGGTCGGCCTCGGTGATGCCGCGGGGGGTGGTGCAGGCGCTGCAGCCCCAGATCTGGCCGCCGGCCTCGACGAACGAGGCCAGCAGCTCGGACAGCTCGGGGAAGCCGTCGGCCTCCACCGTCTCGGCGTAGCCGCGCTTGCACAGCCAGGCGCCCTCGATGGTCAGCACCACCACCACCTCCTGGCCGGAGGCGGCGGCCACGTTGGCCCCGATGAACGGGACGATCGCCCGCTCCGGGTCGTCGCGCCCGTGGGTGCAGTGGAACAGCATCCTGGTCAACTGGCTCGGCCTCCCGGGTAGCGGTCGCTCCGACAGGGCAGACTAGCCTGCGGCGGACGACGACGAGGAGGGGTCGTGGCGAGGACGCGCATGGTGGTGGTCGGAGGCGACGCGGCCGGCATGAGCGCCGCCGCCCAGGCGCGCAAGCGCCGTGGCCCCGAGGACCTGGAGATCGTCGCCTTCGAGCGGGGGCGGCACACCTCCTACTCGGCCTGCGGGCTCCCCTACTACGCCGGCGACATCGTCAAGGACTGGCGTGACCTGGTCGCCCGCACCCCGGAGGAGCACGCCGAGCAGGACATCGAGGTCCGCACCCGGCACGAGGTCGACCACGTCGACCTGGACGCCCGCCGGGTCCGGGCCCGCGACCTGGACGGCGACCGGGTCGTCGAGGAGCCGTGGGACCTGCTGGTGATGGCCACCGGGTCCGAGCCGCTGCGGCCGCCCATCGACGGCATCGACCTGCCGGGGGTGTACGGGCTGTCGGTGCTCCAGGACGGCATCGAGCTGCGCAAGGCGGTCGACGCCGGCCCGGAGCGGGCGGTGATCGTCGGCGGCGGCTACATCGGCCTGGAGGCGGCCGAGGCCCTGGTCTCCCGGGGCATCCGCACCGCCCTGGTCGAGGCGGCGCCGCAGGTGATGAACCGGATCGACCCCGACATGGGCGAGCTCGTCTCCAAGGCGGTCAGGGACATCGGGGTCGAGCTCCACCTCGAGGAGGAGGTCGAGGCGATCGAGGGCGACGGGCGCGTCCGGGCGGTCCGGACGGCCGAGCGCACCCTGGAGGCCGACCTCGTGGTGCTCGGTCTCGGCACCCGGCCGGCCGTGGGGCTGGCCGAGTCCTCCGGGATCGAGCTCGGCCAGAGCGGCGCCATCGCCGTCAACCCGCGCATGCAGACCCGGCACGACGGGGTGTGGGCGGCCGGCGACTGCGCCGAGGCCCGGCACCTCGTCACCGGCAAGCCGGTCAGTTACCACCTGGGCACCATCGCCAACAAGCAGGGCCGGGTCTGCGGCATCAACATCGGCGGCGGCTACGCCACCTTCCCCGGCGTGCTCGGCACGGCCGTGTCCAAGGTGTGCGACGTCGAGGTCGCCCGCACCGGGCTGTCCGAGGCCGAGCTGCGCGACCTGGGCCTGGAATGGGAGCAGGCGGCGATCGACTCGACGACCAGGGCCGGCTACTTCCCGGGGGCCGCCCCGATCCGGACCAAGGTGCTGGCCGACCCCCGCTCCGGGCGGCTGCTCGGCGCCCAGATCGTCGGCAAGGAGGGGGCGGCCAAGCGCATCGACGTGCTCGCCACCGCCATCTGGAACGGCATGAGCGTGCAGGAGATGGTCAACCTCGACCTTTCCTACGCGCCGCCCTTCTCCCCGGTCTGGGACCCGGTGCTGATCGCCGTGCGCAAGGCCGCCGAGCAGGTCGAGCGGTCGCTGGACGACCACCTGTAAGGCGGCCCCCGCCGGGCCCGGTGCAGCCCGTGCTTGGTCCGCCGACCGATTAGGATGAGACGGTCATCCCGTCTGCGGCCGGAACAGCGATGCCATTCGACCTGCAACCGATCGACGTGCTCCTGCTCGTCCTGCTCGCCCTGGCCGCGTTGAGCGGCTGGCGGCGCGGGTTCGCGATGGTGCTGCTCGGCTACCTGGGGCTGCTGGTCGGGCTGGCCCTGGGGGCGTGGGCGGCCACCCGGGCGGGGCTGCTGGTCTCGCCCGACAGCTCGGCGCGGCGGCTGGTGACCGCGGTGATCGTGTTCTTCCTGGTCGCCGCCGCCTGCCACGCCGTCGGCAACCTGCTCGGCATCCGGGTCCGCTCGCTGCTGGGCGGGCGCTGGACGAGCCGGGCCGACGCCATCGGCGGGGCGGTGGTGGCCACCATCGTCGCCGCCATCGCCATGTGGTTCGTCGCCCTGACCCTGAGCAACGTGCCGCTGTCGCCGTTCTCCCGGGCGGTGCACTCCTCCAGCGTGCTGCGGACCATCGACACCTACGCCCCCCGGCCCCCGGCGGCCCTGGCCCAGCTGCGGGGCCTGCTCGACCGCTCGGGGTTCCCGGAGGCGTTCAACACCCTGCGGCCCCCGGTGGTCTCCGGGGCGCCGCCCGAGGCGTCCAGGAACCCGGCGGTGCTGCGGGCCGCCAACTCCACCCTCCAGATCCGGAGCCGCGGCTGCGGCGGGATCCTGTTCGGCAGCGGCTTCCCGGTCGCCAACGACCTGGTGGTCACCAACGCCCACGTGGTCGCCGGCGCGCGCCGCCACGAGGTCGTGACCAACGAGAACGTCCGGGCCGGGGCCACCGTCGTCTACCTCGACCCGAGCCGCGACCTGGCCCTGCTCTCGGTCCCCGACCTGCCGGTGCGGCCGCTGCGCCTGGCCGGGGCGCCGGCCCGGCCGGGCCAGCAGGCGGTGGTGCTCGGCTACCCGGCCGGCGGCCGCCAGGACTACATCGGGGCCGAGATCGTGCAGCGGGTCCAGCCGGAGGCGCCGGACATCTACGCCCGGCCGCAGGGCAGCCGCCGCGACATCTACGTGCTCCACGCCCGGGTGCGCAAGGGGGTCAGCGGCGGCCCGGTGGTCGACCTGCGCGGCCGGCCGCTCGGGGTGGTGTTCGCCGCCTCGACGGTCGAGCGCAGCGAGGGCTACGCCCTCACCAACGCCGAGGTCCGCCGGGCCATCAACCGCAACGCCGGCAACCGCCGCCCCGTGCCGGTCGGCGGCTGCGCGGTCTAGGCAGGGGTGGACAAGGCAGCCCGGCAGGCCTCCTCGAAGGTGGCCAGGTCGCGGGGCATGAGGCGGCGGGCGGCGCCGTTGCCGACCACGACCCGGTTGCGCAGCCCCTCGGCCAGGGGCCGGGCCACCGCCGCCGGCACGTCGGTGACCAGCCCGATCCAGTGCGACGACAGCCCCGGGGTGAACAGGGGCACGCTGACGATCAGCCGCCGCCGGCCCTCCAGGCGGGCGAACCGCAGCATCATCTCCCGGTAGGTCAGGACCTCGGGCCCGCCGATCTCCAGCCGCTGGGCGCGGGTCGCGTCGGTGGTGGCGGCGTCGGCCAGGTAGCCGACGGCGTCGGCGAGGGCGATGGGCTGGCTGGCCGTCTCCACCCAGCGGGGGCAGACCATCACCGGCAGCCGCCGGACGAGCTGGACCAGCATCTCGAAGCTGGCCCCGCCCCGGCCGAGCACGATCGCCGCCCGCAGCACGGTCAGGTCGGGCCCGGTCGAGGCCAGCACGTCCTCGACCGCCCGCCGGCTGGCCAGGTGCTGGCTGAGCCCTTCGCGCTCGTCGCCCAGGCCCGACAGGTACACCACCCGGTCGACCCCGGCCGCCCTGGCCGCCCGGCCGAAGGCGCGGGCGTGGCGCAGGTCGCGGCGGGCGAACTCGCCCTTCTCGGCCATGGAGTGGACCAGGTAGTAGGCGACCTCGGCCCCGTCGAGGGCCGGCCCCAGGCTGGCCTCGTCGTCCAGGTCGAACCGGTGGGCGCCCGCCCCGGCCGGGCCGCGGTAGCGGCCGGGGTCGCGGACGGCGGCCCGGACCCGGTGGCCCCGCCCCACCAGCTCGGGAACGAGGGCGCCGCCGACGAACCCGCTGGCCCCGCTGACCAGGATCTCCATGCCGGCC
>DASUPQ010000489.1 GCA_036280995.1 Actinomycetota bacterium
TGGGGGCCACGGGGCATCTCCAGCACCGGGTCGTCGACGAAGAAGCTCATCACGGCGTCGAGATCGTGGGCGTTGAAGGCGTCCATCAGCCGTTGGAGCGTCTCCACGGTTGCCTTGCCCGTGCCGGTCATCGTGAACGCCTCCACCGCTCGGCGGCTACATGACCTTCCGGTAGGTGAGGTCGAAGTCAGGCTCCCAGCTCGAGCCGTCCTGGGACGTCTCCCAGCGGCCGCTGATGGTGCCGCCGTCGGCGCTGAACTCCCCGGTGAACCGCTGCCGGAAGTCCAGCGGCGTGAAGTCGGGCGCGTCCCGCAGCAGCGTCCAGACGCCGTCGCGGAAGGTCATCGCGTACAGGCGGGCGACGCCTCGCGAGTCGAAGTAGTGCTGGGTGTATGCCTCACCGTCGCGATCGACGCCGATGATCGCGATGCCGTCGGGGGCTTCGGGAACGTCGGGGACCTCCGAGCGCTCCATCAGGAACTGCCCGCCCAGCACCCATTCGAACACGGCGCGTCCGGCCACGCCGGGGGCGAACGCCGCCTCGACGCTCCACTCGCCGACGAATGCATCCAGCCGCTCCAGCATCGGGTGCCGGGCGGCCTCGTCCTCGGCCACGAGTCCTCCTGTCGGGTCGGTCATGCCGGATCCTATCAACGCCGTGACGCCGCGCCGGTAGCCCACCAGCCGTAAGCGGCCGCGCCGTCCAGGGACATGGTCCTGTGCAGCCGGATGAGCGCCACCGGTCAGCCCGCCGTGCCGAACGGACCCTAACCGTGGAGCGAGACCATCAGTGCGGTGGCGTGGACCGTCAACGCTGGGCCGGAACCACGACGCGGAGGACGGTGCCGCGGCCGGGGGTGCTCGTGACCTCGAGGCGGCCCCCGAGATCGGCGACCCGGCCTCGCATCGACCGTAGGCCGAAGTGGTCGGGACCCACGGCGGCTGGGTCGAAGCCGTGGCCGTCGTCGGACACCTCGATCGAGACGGTGTTGCCGGTCCCTGCGATGCGGACCGTGGCGGTGTCCGCCCGGGCGTGCTTGACCACGTTGGCCAGGGCTTCCTGGCCGAGGCGGTAGAGCTGCTCTTCGGTCTCGGGTCCGATGGGCAGGTGCGCGGGTCCGTCGACCTCGATGACCAGCCCTTCCCGGGCACTGAGGGCCGCCGCCTGCTTGGTGAGCGCGGCGACCAGTCCCTCCTCGGCGAGCGCGCCGGGGCGCAGCTCGAAGATGAGGGCGCGCATCTCGGCCAGCGCGCCCCGGGTCAGCTGGCCGATCTCGTTCAGCTCCTCCTCCACCGGGCCGGTGGAATTGGGCTTCTCGAGCTCCAGCGCGTGTTGCGCGGTGCGGACGTGGAGCGTGGTCGAGAACAGCGACTGGGAGACCGAGTCGTGCAGGTCGCGGGCGATGCGCTGTCGTTCCAGGGCGGCACGCTCGCCCTCGCGGCGCTGCGACTCGGCCAGCTCCAGCGCGGCCCGCCGGCGCTCGCTGACGATCGCCGCCAGGCAGAACGTCGTCAGCGCCGCGAAGACGATGTACAGCTGAAGGTTCAGGGCGCTGTCGGTGGGCGAGTGCTCCACGAACGGTCCTGCCGCGCGGGAGGTGGCCTGCACCGCGATCACGGCCGCGACCGCGACCGCCAGCGTCGCTCCCGGCGGGCCGAACCGTAGCGCGGCCCAGATGAACGCCGGGAACACGATGTAGGTGAGCGGCTGGTCGGCCGACAGCGCGATCGCGCTCAGGCCGATGACGGCCGCGAGCATCACGGCGCCCTCGACCGCGCGGCGGCCCCGCCACGCCGTGGCCCGGGTGTGCGCCCAGGCCATGGCGAGCGGGACGACGACCAGCCCGCCGGCGAGGCCGCCCAGCCACCAGCTGCGCCAGAACACTCCCATCTCGGACGTCTCGATGACCTCGCCCGCTCGCAGGGCGAGCATGGCGACGGTCGCGCTGACCGCCTCACCGACGGCCACGGCGGCGAAGACGGCGCCGACGTGCTCGAGCCGGTCCATCGCCGCCCGCCGGCCGACCAGCCGCTGGAGGATGACCACGGCCAGGAGCGCCCTGGCCATGTTGCCCGCCGTCTCGGCGAGCGCCGTCCCCAGCGGCAGCAGCGCGAACTCTCTCGAGAGCAGGTCCCCGAGCAGGACGCCGGGCCACCAGCGCAAGCCACCCAGGTACAGCACCGCGATGCCGACCCCGGTGGCCGGCCAGAAGGCGCCCGCCGGGCCCGTCAGCAGGAGCGCCTCGCCACCCTGGGCGGCGGTGTAGTAGCCGGCAGCGATCAGCAGCACCCCGGCCGCATACCGCACCGACCGTCCGGAGACCAGCAGTCCCCGCCAGGTCGGCTCCGCGGCGGGGAGCGGTGCGTCGGTGTTCGTCAGGCCTCCCAGGTCTGCGCAGGGCCTTGGGGAACGGTACCGCCGCGCGCAACCCGAGTCGAACGATGCGGCCTGGTGGAGGCGCCGGCCTCAGCCGTGTGGGAAGTGACCGTGGCGGGAGGCGGCGCGGATCATGTCGAGGAGGTCGTCCACGTCCCGACCGTGCTTCTCCAGGAAGGCGTGCGCGCCCGTGGCCATGGCCTCAGGTCCCAGCTCGCCCAGGCGGCTGATGGCGACCACCGGGCGGTCCCGGCCTCGGAGCTCCCGGAGGACCTGCATGCCATCCGGCACCTGCGGCAGCAGGAGATCCAGGACGACCACGTCGGGACCCAGTTCCAGGTCGAGACGCATGGCGCTCCGGGTGCATCCGGCCTCGCCGACCACCGTCAGGTCCGGAGCGCACTCGATCAGGCCACGGAGCGCCCGCCTGACCCGGGCATCGTCATCGACGATCAGGACTCTGAGCTTGGATCCCTTCCTCGGGTCGCGGGGCACGGTCCCCTGCACATCGGTTCCTTCGTGACGGGCTGGTTGCGATCCCCCACGGTAGGGCAGCGAGCGCCCTGGGAGCCTCCGAGAAACGACCCGTCTCCAGTGCGACGAATGTCGCGTCGGGGAAGCCTTGCCAGGTGCTAGCGCGCCGTCGGAGCCGGCGCGAGGCCTTCCCGGATCGCCAGCAGAGCGGCCTGAGTCCTGGACGCCACCCCGAGCTTGCCGAGAATGTTGCTCACATGGGTCCGGGCGGTGCGTTCGCTGATCACCAGCGAGTCCGCGATCTGCTGGTTGGAGAGGCCCTGGGCCACCAGGACCAGCACCTCGCGCTCCCTGTCGGTCAGTGCGGTCACCGTCAGCGGCTTGGGGGCCACCAGCGATCTCGTCAGCTGCCGTGCGATCGCCGGGTCCAGATGGACCTCGCCGCGGCAGGCGGCCCGGATCGCCGCGGCGACCTCGTCGGCCTCGGCATCCTTGAGCAGATACCCGGCCGCGCCGGCCTGGAGGGCGCCATGGACCATGTCGGCCTGGGTGAAGCTGGTCATCGCCACCACCGCCACCTCAGGATGTCGTTCGGTGATGGCCGTGGTGGCGGCGACACCGTCCATACCGGGCATCAGCAGGTCCATCAGCACCACGTCGGGCGGCTGCCCGGCCGCGACCAGCACCGCGATCCCGTCGAGGACCTGCTGCCCGTCGGCTGCCTCGCCGACGACCTCCATGTCGTCCACCGTCTCGAGATAGGCGCGCAGGCCGCGGCGGACCACGGCGTGGTCGTCGACGATGAACACCCTGACTGGCGTCGGTTGCATGGTCCTCGCCCATGGCGGACAGGTCGCGGTTCTGACTGTAGAGGGACCCAGGTCATCTGTCGCGCCGAGCTTGCGTCGCTCGACCGATGCTCTCGCCCCCGCCACTTGTGATGATGCGATTCGGCCGCATCTGAGGCGTCGGCCACGGACGCCAGGAGGGCGAGTCATGAGCTTGCGTCATCCAGCAGCAACTCCCGCCACCATCGACGGTGAAACCGCCCTGTTCGACCGCCTCGGTGTCCCGCTGGACCGGCATCGCGAGTGGTACCAGTACCACCATCTGTTCCGCGACCTGCTCGGCGCGGAGCTCGAGCGGCGCGAGCCCGACCTGATCCAGCAGCTCCAGGCTCGGGCGGCGGCCTGGTGCGAGGCCAACGGGCTGCCGGAGCTGGCCATCGACCACGCCCAGGCGGCCGAGGACGCCGATCGGGTGGCCAGGCTGGTCGAGAGCCTCGCGTTCCCCGCCTACGCCAGCGGACGCGCCCAGACCGCCCGCCGGTGGTTCGAGTGGTTCGCGCAGCGAGGACTGATCGAACGGTACCCGCTGATCGCCCTGCAGGGAGCGTTCCTGCAGGTCCTGGCGGGCCAGCCGGACGATATCGAGCGCTGGGCGGCCGCCGCCGAGCGTGCGGCGGCGGCGAGGACGCTCGCGCAGGCCACGTTGGATCCCTGGATGGCGCTCCTCCGCGCGCTGCTGTGCCGCGACGGCGTGGACCAGATGCAGGCCGACGCCGAGACCGCCGCGGCCGGACTGGACTGGGGAAGCCCGTGGCGGGCGACGGCCCTGCTCCTCAAGGGCATCGCCGATGTCCTGGCCGGCGGGGCCGACCGCGCCGATCCGGTCCTGGCCCATGCGGCCGAGGTCGCCACCCACGTCGGCGCCCTGCCGGCCGCCTCCGCCGCCCTGGCCCAGCGTGCCCTGCTCGCGATCGAACGCCACGACTGGATGGAAGCCGAGACGCTCGCCGACCGCGCCCTCGAGGTCGCCCGGAACGGGCAGCTCGACGACTACGAGATGAGCCCGCTCCTCCATGCCGTGGCCGCCCACACGGCGCTGCATCGCGGCGAGGTGACCCGAGCCCAGGAGCACCTTGCGCGGGCCATGCGCCTGCGGCCGCCGCTCACCGCCGCCCTGCCCCACCGTGCCGCGCAGACGCGCCTCGAGCTTGCCCGTGTGCACCTTGCCCTCACGGACGTGGCCGGCGCCAGGTCCCTGCTCCAGGAGGCCCGGTACATCCTGCAGCAGGGACTCGACCTCGGCACCCTCCCGAGCCAGATCACCCTGCTGCAGTCGCGGCTCGACTCGCTCCGCGAGACGACCACCAACGTGGCGACGCTGACCAACGCCGAGCTGCGGCTGCTGCCGCTGCTGTCGACGCATCTCACCTTCCGGGAGATCGGCGAACGGCTCTACCTCTCGCAGCACACGGTCAAGTCCCAGGCGCTGTCGGTCTACCGCAAGCTCGGGGTGTCATCCCGCAGCCAGGCGATCCAGCGCGTGCAACAGGCCGGCCTCCTCGGCGCAGGGGCTTAGTCGTCGCCGCGGTGAGCGGCCTGGTGACGTCCCCGAGGGATTTGCCCTCGGCGTTGATGCCGATCAGGAGCTCGACATGATGTGCCCCAGCGGGCTGCCTGTGCCTTTCATCCGAACGGGAGGATGCGGCCTCCGGAGCGTGGCCGTAGGGTGCGGTCGCCGGCCGCAAGGAGGATCGCCATGACGGACCCCAGGCACGTCGTGATCGTGGGTGGCGGGTTCGCCGGACTGGGCTGCGCCCGCAGGCTGGCGAAACGCGACGACATCCGCGTGACGCTGATCGACAGGCACAACTACCACCAGTTCCAGCCGCTCTTCTACCAGGTCGCCACCTGCCAGCTGGCCTCCTCCGACGTCGCGACCAGCCTCCGCAAGCCGTTCCGCAAGCACCCCAACGTGGCCGTCAGGATGGGCGAGGTGACCGCCGTCGACCCGGTCGCCAAGGTGGTGACCCTCGACTCCGGCCAGACCATCCAGGGCGACTTCCTGGTCCTCGCCGCCGGGAGCCAGCCGAACTTCTTCCACACGCCGGGCGCCGAGCACACCTTCCCGCTGTACTCGCTCGACGACGCGCAGCGGCTGCGCTCGCGGATCCTTGCCCTGTTCGAGGACGCCGACCGGGACCCCTCGCTGCTGGACCGCGGCGCCCTGAACTTCGTGATCGTCGGCGCCGGCGCGACCGGGACCGAGACCGCGGGCGCGCTGGCCGAGATGATCCGCGACGTCATGCCGCACGAGTACCAGGACCTGGCCGTCCGGCACGCCCGGGTGATCCTGGTCGATCTCGGCCACACGGTGCTGGGGCCGTTCTCCGACAAGGCGCACGAGTACGCGGCCAAGGTCCTGCAGCGCGACGGCGTCGAGCTGCGGCTCGGCACCTCGGTCAAGGAGGTCCGCGAGGACCGGGCCGTGCTGTCGGACGGCACCACCATTCCTACCCGCTGCGTGGTCTGGGGCGGGGGGATCATGGCGGCGCCGCTGGCCGGCAACGCCGGGCTCACCCAGGGCCGGGGCGGGCGGATCGACGTCGAGCACGACCTGACGGTCGCCGGCCGGCCGGGGGTGTACGCCCTGGGGGACTTCGCCAACATCCCCGCGCCGGACGGACGGTCCTTCCCCCAGCTCGGATCCGTCGCGCTCCAGTCCGGGCAGTGGGCGGCGAAGAACATCGAGGCGGAGATCGCCGGGAAGCCGCCGAGGCCGTTCCACTACCACGACAAGGGCATCATGGCCATGATCGGCCGCAACGCGGCCATCGCCGAGATGGGCGAGCACCGCCACGAGCTGCACGGGCCGATCGCGTTCGCGTCCTGGCTGGGGGTGCACGCCTGGCTCATGACCGGCGCCCGCGCCCGCATCGAGGCCTTCATCGACTGGGGCTGGGACTACTTCTCCAAGAGCCGGGGGCCGCAGGTACTGGACCGCACCGACGTCGCCCGGATCGACTGGGGCGACGACGAGGACGACGACGCCGGGTCGGGCGTGCCAACGACGGAGGCCGCCGTGGGGAGCGCGGGCAGGAGCTCCTAGGGACCGGCGCCGTTCCGGGCGGCGCCCAGGCGATCGAGGAGATGGTCGCCGACCCGCAGGGCGTTGGCCATGGCCGTGAGCGCCGGGTTCACGGCGCCGATGCTGGGGAAGAAGCTGGTGTCGACCACATAGAGGTTGTCGAGCTCGTGCGCGCGGCAGTCGGTGTCCAGCACCGAGGTGGCCGGGTCGGTGCCGAAGCGGCAGGTGCCGGCCTGGTGGGCGACCCCGGCAATGGGGATGTCGGTCTTGAGGTAGGCGTGCCGGGGGATCAGGTGGTCGGGGTGCATGCCGAGGTGGCCGAGCATCGACTTGAGCTGGTGGTACAGGCGGCCGGCGGCGGTCGCGTTCCTGGCCGAGTAGGCCAGCTTGACGTTCCCGTCGCGCTCCAGGGTGACCCGGTTCTCCGGCACGGGCAGGTCCTCGGTCGACAGCCAGAAGTCGACCGCGTGACTGGCCACGTCGCGTAGCGCGAAGCCGGGCGCGAGCTTGGTCTCCAGCGGCTTCTCGCCCCGGAACATGTCGGCCTGCGACTTGCCGATCATCTGGATGTTGCCCATGGGGTACTCGAAGTCGTCGCTGCCGAAGTAGAAGTCGTTGACCCCGAGGGTCTTCTGGAAGACCGTAGGGTTCGGCTCCTTGGAGAGGGCGAGCACGGCCTGGCTGTTGTGGAACATGTAGTTGCGGCCGACCTGGTCGGACCCGTTGGCCAGGCCGTTGGGGTGGGCGTCGCTGGCCGAGGCCAGCAGCAGCTTGGCCGAGTTGGCGGCGCCGCACGAGAGGACGTACAGGTCGGCGGCGAACACCTCGCGGGCCCCGTCGTGGTCGACCTCGACCCCGGTGACGGCGGTGCCGGCGTCATTGGTGGCCAGCCTGACCGCGCGGGCGCCGGTGACCAGCGTCACGTTGGGGTGCTCCAGCGCCGGCCGCACGCCCAGCGCCTCGGCGTCCGACTTGGCGTGGACCAGGCACGGGAAGCCGTCGCAGGTCGCGGTGCGGATGCAGGCGCTGAAGGGCGGGTTGGCCTCGTCCAGCATGACGCCGCAGGGAGCGTGGAAGGGGTGCCGGCCCGCGGCCGCGAGGTCGTCCGCCAGCTGCTGGATGCGCGGCTCGTGCGACACGGCCGGGAAGGGGTAGGGCGCGCTGGCCGGCGGCTCGGTCGGGTCCTCGCCCCGGTTGCCGTGGACCTGGTACAGCTGCTCGGCCTGGGTGTAGTAGGGCTCCATCGCGTCGTAGCCGATCGGCCACGCCGGCGAGATGCCGTCGTGGTGCTTCAGCTCGCCGAAGTCCTCGCGGCGCAGCCGGTACAGCGCCGCCCCGTAGAGCTTGGTGGCCCCGCCGACGAAGTAGTGGACCTGGGGCTGGAACGCCTTGCCCTTGGCGTCGTACCAGGTGTCGGCGGAGATGTAGCGGTTGTCAATGAACACGTCGGCGGTGGACCAGTTCTGCGGCTCGCGCGGGAGCCAGCCGCCCCGCTCGAGCAGCAGGATGCGCTTGCCGGACGGGGCGAGGTGCCGGGCCAGGGTGCCGCCGCCGGCGCCGGTCCCGACAATGATGACGTCGTAGTCGTTCATCCCTGCAGCTCCTGTGTCCGCTCGGCGAGGATGATGCGTCCGGCGGCTTCGATCAGGGCCAGATGGGAGAAGGCCTGGGGGAAGTTGCCGAGGTGGTGGCCGGTGGTGGTGTCGAACTCTTCGGCGAACAACCCCAACGGGGAGCTGATGCGCAACAGCTTTTCCATCAGGTCCCGGGCCCCGTCCTGCTCCCCGACCACGGCCAGGGCCGAGACCAGCCAGAACGAGCAGATCAGGAACGTGCCCTCCTTGCCGCTGAGGCCGTCGTCGGTCTCCTCGGTCCGATAGCGCAGGACAAAGCCGTCCTCGGTCAGCTCGCTGGCCACGGCCAGGACCGTCTTGCGCAGCCGGGCATCGTCGGCGGGGAGGAACCCGAACACCGTGGCCAGCAGCGTCGAGGCGTCCAGGGCATCGGTGCCATAGTGCTGGCGCAGGACCCCGTCCTGGCGCAGGCCGTGGTCGAGGATGTCGGCCCGGATCTCCTCGGCGACGGTGCGCCACTCGGCCTCCAGCTCGGGCATCCCCCGGATCCCGGCCAGCTTGGCCGCCCGGTCCAACGCCACCCAGCACATCAGCTTGGACGACACATAATGCTGGGGCTTGCCCCGGGCCTCCCAGATCCCCTGGTCGGGCTCGCGCCACACCGCAATCGCACAGGCCGCCTGGGCCTGGACGATCGGCCACAACCGCCGGGGTAGGCGCTGGCTGCGGCGGGTATGCAACAAGATCGAGTCCAGCACCGCCCCGTACACGTCATTTTGACGCTGGTCAAAGGCGCCGTTGCCGACCCGCACGGGTTTGGCTCCGGCATAGCCGGACAACTCCTGGCGGATGGTCTCGGTCAGCTCCCGGCGCCCATCGATGCCGTACATGATCTGCAGGGCACCATCGGGGTTGGGTTCCAGATCGGCCACGAACTGCATGAACTCATCGGCTTCCCAGTCCAGGTTCAGCCAGTGCAGGGCCTGGAGGGTAAAGGTGCTGTCCCGCATCCAGGTGTAGCGGTAATCCCAGTTGCGCTCGCCCCCCGGCGTCTCCGGCAACGAGGTCGTCAACGCGGCCACGGTGGCCCCGGTCGGCATGTAGGTCAGGCCCTTGATGGCCAACGCCGAACGCTGGATGGGCTGGCTCCACCGGTGATCCGGGATCCGGGCCCGCCCCAGCCAGGAGCGCCAGAACCGGGTCGTCGCCTCCAACCGCCGATTGGCGTCCTCCAGACCGGCCGGGACGGCCAGGCCCTCAGCCCACGACAGCGCACACCACAGCTGCTCACCCTCGCCCAGGACATGGCGGGCCCGGACCCGGTTGGCCTCGATCCCCAGCTCCATGCTGGTCGCCAACCGCACACTCACCCCAGCCCCGCTGGCATCGGCCGCCTGCCGGTCCCCCTCGACCAGCACCCAGTCGGCCACCACCCGGCCGTAGTCGAACACCGGCTCACACACCAGCTCCACCTCGACCTGGCCCTCCAGGCACCGGGCGGTCCGGACCAGCAGATGATCGGCGTCATCATCGGCCGGGGGGCGGGTATGGGGGGTGACCTGGTCCTCCCCCCGACGCGGACCCATGGTCAACCCATCACGGACCTCGACCCAGCCCGTGGGGGTCCGCCACACCGTCACCAGGGTGTTGGTGCCGGCCTCATAGGCCCGCGACACCGGCACGTTGATCCCGAACGGGCCCAGCCGGAACACCCCGGCCTCGCGGTCCAGCAACGACCCGAACACACTGGGCGAATCAAACCGGGGCACACACAACCAGTCCACCGCCCCATCCGCAGCCACCAACGCCCCGGTATGACAATTCGACAAGAACGCATACCCGTCGATCGGGGAGAACGGCGACGGCATCGCCGCACTCTGAAACCCCTCGGTGCCGGCGGCGACGGTGGCGGCGCGCTTGGCGCCCTTGGGGCTCATTCGGTCTCCCACGGTCCGTACCAGCGCCCGTGCCCGGCCACCAGGCGGTTGCCTTCGTCGGGACCCCAGCTTCCCTTGGCGTAGGGATGGACCGGGGGTGGGCTGTCGAGCAGCGGCTGCAGGACCCGCCAGGCCTCCTCCACGCCGTCCTGGCGGGTGAAGCGGGTCGAGTCGCCGACCATGGCCGCATGCAGCAGCACCTCATAGGGGGTGGCCGCCTCGCCGCCCTCGTCGGCGAACTCCATGTCGAGGTGGATCTGCTCGGGGTCCGGCCGGTCGCCGCGCTGGGCGTCGACCTTCAGCCGGACGCCGGTGGAGGGGTAGAGCTTGACCACGAGCTGGTCGGGCTCGGGTCGCCGGCTCCTGCTGAAGAAGCCCAGCCGGGGCGGGTGCTTGAAGACCAGCCGCAGCTCGGTCCGGGTGACCGGCAGGCACTTGCCGGTGCGGATGAAGAACGGCACACCGGACCAGCGCCAGTTCTCGATGTCGAGGCGGAGGGCGGCGTAGGTCTCGGTGCTGGAGTCGTCGGCCACTCCCTCGATGCCGCGGTAGCCGTCGTACTGGCCGCGGACGTACTGGGCGGGGTCGGCATCCGCCATGGCCCGGAACACCCCGACGATGCCGTCCTTGAGGGTGGCGGTGTCGCCGCCGCCCGGCGCCTCCATGGCGGTCGCGGCCACCACCTGCATGAGGTGGTTGACGACCACGTCCCGGACCGCCCCCACGGGGTCGTAGAAGTGGCCGCGGTCCTCCACCCCGAAGGTCTCGGACATGGTGATCTGCACGGACGACAGGTGGTTGCGGTTCCAGACCGGCTCGAGCATGGCGTTGGCGAAGCGGAGGTACAGGATCTCGTCCAGGCCCATGTAGCCCAGGAAGTGGTCGATCCGGTACAGCTGCGACTCCTCGAGGTAGGCGTGGACCTCGTCGTTGAGGGCGCGCGCGGAGGCGAGGTCGTGGCCGAAGGGCTTCTCCACCACCACCCGGGCGCCCTTGGTCAGGCCGGCGTCGGCCAGCCCCTTGATCACCGTCCCGAACAGGAAGGGCGGGATCTCCAGGTAGAAGACCGGCGTCGTGGCCTGGCCGATGGCGGCGCCGACCCGTTCGAAGGTGGCCGGGTCGCCGAAGTCGCCGGACAGGTACGAGAAGCGCCCGGCGAAGCGCTCGAAGACCTGCTCGTCCACCGGTTCGCCGGTGGCCTCGATCGCCTTGCGGGCGTGCTGACGCAGGTCCTCGGTGGTCCAGTCGTCGACCGCCACCCCCACCACCGGGCAGGTGAGCAGGCCGCGGCGCTCCAGCCGGTACAGCGAGCGGAAGGTCATCACCTTGGCCAGGTCGCCGCTGATCCCGAACACGACCAGCACGTCGGCTGGTCGGTGCTCGCCGGTTCGTCGGTGAATGGTCCCCATCGCCTCCGACCTCCCCGGTCAGGCTCCAGATCCTTCCTGCCGGCACCATAGGAGGCCTGATCCGCGCGGCCATCCCCCCGATCGGATGAATCACCGGGCGGGGATTCATCCAAAGCGGGGGATGGCCGCGAGCCCCACGCTCGCTACCGTCAGCCTCGGCCAGCCGACGACCGGCCGGCCGAAGGCTGACGTTGCCGGCAACGACGAGCGAGTGTGAGCGCGATGGCAGACAAGGCGCCGGGCGTCGGAGCGGCGAGGGACGGGGCGACGACCGCTCCCAGCCGTTCGGGGCTCGTGCTGGCCTCGCTGATCCTGGTGGCGGCGGTCGCCAACTTGAACCTGTCGGTGGCGAACGTCGCGCTGCCCGACATCGGCAGGGCGTTCGACTCCTCACAGACGACCCTGGACCTGATCGCCGTGGGGTACTCGCTCGGGCTGGCCGCGTCGGTGCTGTGGCTCGGCGCCCTGGGCGACCGCTACGGGCGCAAGCTGCTGCTCATCCTGGGGGTGGTGCTGTCGGTCCCGGCGTGCGTGCTCGCCGCCTACGCCCCCTCCGACGGCGTCCTCATCATGGCCCGGCTGCTCGGCGGGTTCTCGGCCGGCATGGCCTTTCCGACCACGCTGGCGCTGATCACGGCGTTGTGGTCGGGTCCGGGGCGGACCAAGTCGATCGCGCTGTGGTCCGGCACCGGCGGAGCCATCGCCTCGCTCGGCCCGCTGCTGTCGGGCTGGCTGCTGGAGCGGTTCTGGTGGGGCTCGGTGTTCCTGGTCACCCTGCCCCTGGCGGTGGTCGCACTGGCGATGGCGCTGGCGTTCGTGCCGGCCCACGTCAATGAGACCAGCGACCCTGTCGACAATCTCGGCGGGGTGCTGTCGGTGCTGCTGGTGGCGGCGCTCATCCTGGCCATCAACTTCGCGCCCGTCCCCGGCGCGGGCGCGCTCGCCCTCGGGCTGGCGGCGGTGGCGGTCGCCGCCGGGATCGCCTTCCTCCTCCGCCAGCGCCGTGCCAGCAACCCGCTGTACGACCTGCACGTCGCCGGGCGCCGCGTCTTCTGGGTCGCGGCCTGCGCCGGGATCATCGTGTTCGGCGCCCTGATGGGAGCGATGTTCGTGGGCCAGCAGTTCCTGCAGAACGTGCTCGGCTACTCCACCTTCGATGCCGGGCTGGCGATCCTGCCCGCCGCCATCTGCATGGTCCTGGTCGCCCCCCGCTCGGCCAAGCTCGTCGACGCCCAGGGCGCCCGGTTCACGCTGCTCACCGGCTACCTGTTCTGCCTGCTGGGCTTCCTCACCATGCTGCTGCTCTGGAAGGAGGGCAGCTCCTACTGGCGGGTCGGCCTCGGCTACGCGCTGGTCGGGGTCGGCGTCGGGTTCGCGGGCACGCCGGCGTCGCATTCCCTCACCGGGTCGGTCCCGGTGCGGCGGGCGGGGATGGCGTCGGGCACGGCCGACCTGCAACGCGACCTTGGCGGCGCGATCATGCAGTCGATCTTCGGGGCGCTGCTCACCGCCGGCTATGCGGCGGCCATCACGACGGCGATCGCCGCGGCACCCGAGCAGCAGCAGATCAGCACCGGTGTGCAGAACCAGCTCACCAAGTCGTTCGCCGGCGCGATCGAGGTCGCCCAGCAGCACCCGCAGTACGCCAGCCAGATCACCGCCGCGGCGAAGGCGTC
>DASUPQ010000490.1 GCA_036280995.1 Actinomycetota bacterium
GGACCACCACGGCGTAGCCACCGCCCAGCAGCACGGTCAGCAGCCCCCAGGTCAGGGTGCGGCTGAGGATGCGGTCTAGGTCATAGAGCCGATAGCGCAGGATGGCCGCCCCGATGGCCAGGGGCAGCAGCGCCACACAGATCCCGGTCGCCCAGCTAAGTGTCTCCGGCAGCCCCAGCGCGGCGCTGGCCAGGGCGATGACGGCGGCCAGCACCACCAGCACCGCCGCCCAGGCCACCCAGCGCAGCTGCTGACGCTCCATGCCGCGGGCGCGGCGGAACCGCACCACCAGCGAGGCGGCCGCGACCATCACGGTCAGCAGGGTGACGCCCAGCGCGACCTGGTTGACCACCAGCAGGGCCCCACCAAGGCCGCGGAAGTCCAAGGTGCTGTTCTCGGCCTGGTAGCGCGGGTCCAGCGACCCCTGGGCCACCACCAGTGCCACCAGCAAGACGACCGGGGCGGTCCCGGTGACCCAGGCCCACCAGCGCCAGCGGGCCGATGGCAGCGACCCAGTCGGGGTCAACAGCAGGACAAAGCTGAGCACCGGCAGCGTCGCCAGGATCAGGGCTGGGGCGTAGCGGGCCACGGCGCCGGCGGCGGGCAGGGCGCCGGGACGGGCCACCAGCCCATAGGCGGTGTAGGCGGCGACCACCCCACTCGCGCCCAGCGACAGGCCCAGGATCAGCAGCAGCCAGCCCACCGGGTGGCGGGGCCGGCGGCTGGCCAACACCGCCCCGACGGTGGTCGCGCTCACCAGCCCCAGCACCGGGCCCCCGACGGAACCGCCGCTGAGCTGGGTCACATCGGGCCGGCCGGCTTGGCGCGACAGCTGGTCCAGCCAGGCGACCACCGGCAGGCTGAGCATGGCCAGCGCCCACAGCGCCCATGCCGCCACTCCCGGCCACCAGCGCGGCCGGGCGACTCGGGTCGCTAGGATCACCGCAATGGTCCTAGCTGCATACAGCGCACCATCGGCACCGCCACCCTCCCAGCATCCTGGCTCAGCTGCAGTGTGGCCGGCCTGCGTCCCGGTAACGTTACGGATGACGGACCTGTCCGAGGCATCAAGCCTCTGTGGAACAGGCTCCTACCCGGCAAGGGCGAGCTGGTCGTCCAGCTCCCTGACCGCTCGCGTCTTGCGCCAGGGCTCCAGCTCCATACGGAGCCGGCGTACATCCTGGAGGTTCGGTGCGACCTGCTGGCGCGCGGCAAGATCCAGGGCCTCGCTCCCGAGACGACAGGCCTCGTCGATGTTGCCCTGCCGGACATGGGCGGTTGCCAGGGCGGCTATCAATCGCGGCCGGGTCTTGATGACCTCGGGATCCAGCGACGCAAGGGCTGACTCAAGCACCTGCTGGGCTGCCTGGGGCCGTTGCAGCCGGGCCAGGGCCACGCCCCGCTCGCCGATCAGCCTGGCCGGACTGAAGAAGGCCGCTCGGGGCCGACGAGAGTTGTCCTCCTCGGCGGCCGAGGCCATGGCCATGTCGGCGGCATCAAGGGCGATCAGGGCGGCTCGCTCGTTGCCGGCGAGGGCGTGGGCCTCGGCCTCCAGGGTGATCAGCCAGGCCCGAGTCGAAGGGTTGGCGTCGAAGGTCTGGAAGCCGAAGGTCTGGCCCTGAAGGCGGCGCAGGCGAGCCTGGGGTCGCTCGCGGTAGGCCGGCTGGACACAGGAGCTGCCGACCAGGTAGGCGCCAAGGGCGCGGTCGTTGGCCTCCTGGGCGGCCTCGATGCCGGCCCGGAAGTAGGCGGTGGCCGCCCGGCGGTCCTCCATGTCGAATGCCAGCCATCCGGCCAGGCCGGCGGTCTCGCCCGCGATGGAGCTGAGCTGTCGTTGCATGCTTGGCTTGAGGGCGCCTTGGAGGAGGGTGGCCCGGGTGTTGAGGTGGCCGGCGACCGGGCCAAGTAGCGATCTCGGGCTGACCTGGGACTCTAGGCATCGAGGCTGAGGGTGATGTGCTCAAGCTCGCTGACGGTCTGGCGGTCGATGCGGCGTGGCTGGTGAAGCGCGGCGGACAGCCGTTGCCAGGGCTCCAGAGCGCTGGTGACGGCAGCGCCGGTGACGGCCCCGAGGCCTTGCAGGAAGGTTCGTCGTCGCATGTCTTCTAGTGTCTCCTCCTGGGGCGATGTCGGCACGAACCCCAATTCCTCGGCGGTGGCCTCATAGAGGACGCAGAGGAGCTG
>DASUPQ010000491.1 GCA_036280995.1 Actinomycetota bacterium
GGCGTCGAAGTCCTCCGGGTTGGCCTGTTGCAGCAGCCGGCCCCCGCCCGGGCCGGTGGGTGACCCGGCCAGCAGGTTGACCGCCCCGGCGTCGACGTCGGGGCCGACGTCCTCGGAGCGGACCCCGACGGCCAGGTCCCACGGTCCGACGCCGTCGGCGTCGACCGGCGCCAGCGCGATCCCGAACCGGTCGTCGGTCTCCGGGGTGCCGGGGATGCCGGCCGTCCCCTGGTGCAGCAGCCGCTCGGAGGCCAGCCGCTCCGGCGGGCCGCTGAGCACGCTGACCGCGCCGGCGAACGCCCGGCCGTTGACGGTCTCCCCGAACGCCCCGACGGCCACGTCGTCGCCGGCGGCGGCGTCGAGGCCGCCGGTGGCCACGGCCATCCCGAACGCGTCGTCGACCTCCGGGTTGCCCTGCGTGACCAGGGAGCCGTTGACCAGGCCGCCCGGCGACCCGGCGAGGACGTTCACGGCCCCGACCTCCCCGACCTCGCCGACGTCCTCCCCGGGCACCCCGACGACCAGGTCGGCGAGGTCGTCACCGGCCAGGGTCCCCGCGGCGACCGCCTGCCCGAACCAGTCGAAGTCCTCGGCCGTCCCGGCGACGCCTCCGCTCCCCTGGGTGAGGGTCTGGGCGCCGCTCGGGGTGATGCCGTCCGCCGAGCCGAACAGGATCGTGACGGCGCCCGCGTCCCTGACGGCGCCGACGTTCTCGCCGGGGGCGCCGACGGCCAGGTCGGCGAACGTGTCGCCGTTGAAGTCACCGGCGGCGAGGGAGGTGCCGTACCGGTCGTTCGGGGCCGGGCTCTCCTGGAGGAGCAACGGGCCGCCGGTGAGGCCGCCGGCGGAGCCGTAGAGGATGTTGACCGCGCCGGCCAGGCCGACCCCGCCCACCGCCTCGCCAGGGGACCCGACGGCCAGGTCGACGTAGTCGTCGTCGTTGAAGCGGCCCTGGGCGACCGCCGCGCCGAAGGCGTCGCCCGCCTCGGCGGTCCCGCCGACGCCCTCGCTGTCCTGGGAGAGGACGTCGGCGCTGGGCGCGATCCCGTCCTCCGACCCGAGCAGCAGGTTGAGAGCCCCGGCACCGGAACGGTTGCCGAGCGCCTCCCCCGGCGCCCCGACGGCCAGGTCGTCGAACCCGTCCCCGTTGAGGTCGGCGAGGGCGGCCCGCTGGGCCGGCGCGGCCCCGGAGGACCGCGCCCCGCCGGGGTCGGGCGGGGCCACGGCAAGGAGCGCGGCCGCGGTCACGGCGACCATGGCGGCGGTTCGGCGCATCGGCATCTCCCCCCTCCAGACGACGGGGGGAGGCCGTTGGTTCGGTTACTCCAGCGCGACCCCGAGGGTGTCGCCCGTCTCGGCGGTGCCGCCGAGCCCGCCGGAGCCCTGGGTGAAGACCGGCCCGGGAACGACGGTGCCGCCACCGCCGCCGAAGGCGTTGAACACGCTGACCGCGCCGGCGGCCGCCGCCGCCCCGACGGTCTCCCCGGGGGCCCCGACGGCCAGGTCGAAGAACCCATTGAGGTCGAAGTCGTGCAGGAAGAACCCGCCGGCGATGGCCGACCCGAAGTTGTCGAAGTCCTCCGGGTTGGCCTGGGTGACCAGGGTCCCGCCGCCCGGGCCGCCCGCCGACCCGGCCAGCAGGTTGACCGCCCCGGCATTCTCGTCCGGGCCGAGGTCCTCGCCGGGCACGCCGACGGCCAGGTCCCACGGGCCGATGCCGTTGCTGTCGGTCGGCGCCACCGCGCCCCCGAACTGGTCGAAGCTCTCCGGGCTGCCCGGGATCCCGGCCGTGCCCTGGAACAGCAGCCGCTCGTTGGCTAGCCCGCTCGGAGGACCGTTGAGGACGCTGACGGCACCGGCGAACGCCCTGCCGCCGACCGTCTCGCCGGGGGCGCCGGCGGCGACGTCGTCGCCGGCGGTGTTGTCGAAGTCGCCGGTGGCCACGGCCGCCCCGAACAGGTCGAGGAGCTCCGGGTTGCCCTGGGTGGCCACGGCGCCGGCGACCAGGCCGCCCGGCGAGCCGGCGAGCAGGTTGACCGCCCCGGCGTCGCGGGTGGCGCCGACGTCCTCGCCAGGGGCGCCGACCACCAGGTCGGCGATGCCGTCGCCGCCCAGGATGCCGCTGGCCAGCGCCTCCCCGAAGGCGTCGTCCGCCTCGGCGGTCCCGCCGGCGCCCCCGCCCTGGAACAGGGTCTGGCTGCCGGCGGTGGTCAGCCCGCCCGGCGACCCGAACAGCACGGTCACGGCGCCGGCGTCGCCGGTCGCGCCGATGTCCTCGCCGGGGGCGCCGATGGCCAGGTCGAAGACGCCGTCGTCGTCGAAGTCGCCCGCGGCCAGCGCGGCCCCGAACCCGTCGCCCGTCTCGGCGTTGGCCTGGGTGAACAGCGGCCCGCCGGTGAGCCCGCCGCTGGAGCCGTTGAGCACGTTGACCGCGCCGGCGGCGGTGTCGCTGCCGACCGCCTCGCCGGGCGCCCCCACGGCAAGGTCGAAGATGCCGTCGTCGTTGAAGTCGCCCTTGGCCACGGCAGCGCCGAACCGGTCGTTGTCCTCGAGGCTGCCCCCGACCCCGCCGCTGCCCTGGAAGAACACGTCGGCGCTGGCCTGCAGGCCGCCGGCCGAGCCGTACATGACGTTCAGGGCGCCCGCGTCGGTGGCGGCCCCGACGTCCTCCCCGGGGGCGCCGACGCCCAGATCGGTGAACCCGTCGTCGTTGAAGTCGACCCGGGCCTCCTGGGCGGCGGCCCGCTCCTGGCCGGGCGCGCCCGCGGCAGGCGGGACGGTCACCAGCAGGGTCACGAGGCCCACCAGGGCCGTTAGCACGACCACACGTCGCATCTCCATCACCTCTCCACCGAGGGCAGCCGGGAGGTAGGCTGCGCGCTGGACTCCCGCCTGTCCAGGTAGGTTCGAGTGGTCCAATCGGATCGGCTGGTTTTGCTGCAGAGGCATACGGTCGCCGCGCCGGGGGGGAAGCGACTACCCTGCCTGGCATGGGCAAGCTGCTCGACCTCACCGACCCGCCGGCGCTGCGCGACCCGTTCCTGGTCGTGCACCTCCACGGCTGGACGGATGCCGGGCTGGCCGGCCAGACCGCGGCCGTGTTCCTCCGGTCGCGCTGGAACGCGACCCGGCTGGCCGCCTTCGACGCCGACGAGCTGATCGACTTCCGGGCCCGGCGCCCGGTCGTGCGGCTGGCCAGCGGCACCATCGAGGAGGTGACCTGGTCGCCGACCGAGCTGCTCAAGGCCACGCCCGGGGGCGACCGGGACGCGCTGCTGCTGACCGGGCCGGAGCCCGACTTCCGCTGGGGGGCGTTCTGCGACGAGGTGATCGAGGCCTGCCGGCGCCTGCAGGTGGTGGAGGTGTTCGGGCTGGGGGCGTTCCCGGCCCCGGCGCTGCACACCGACCCGGTGGCGGTGGTCGGCACCTCGGCCGACTCCGACCTGGCGGAGCGGCTGGAGACGGTGCCGGTGATCGTCGAGCTGTCGGCCGGCATCCAGACCGTCCTCGAGGAGCGGCTGCACCGGGCCGGCATCCCGGCCACCGGGCTCTGGGCCCGGGTGCCGCCGTACCTGGCCGGCGGCGCCCATCCACCGGCGGCCCTGGCCCTGGTGGAGACCCTGGGCCGGCTGACCGGGGTCGAGATCGAGACCACCGAGCTCGACGCGGCCACCAAGGACCACCTGGAACAGGTCGAGCAGGCCATCCGGGAGCGCCCCCAGATCGCCGAGTTCGTCGACCAGATCCGCGGCATGGTCGAGCAGGGCGCCGACGAGCGCATCCCCTCCGGCGACGAGATCGCGGCCGAGCTCGAGCGCTTCCTGGGCCAGAACCCCCCCGAGGGCGGCGAGCCCCGCTAGTCCCGGCCTCTGTCAACAGGGGTTGACAACACCCTCCGTGTCAACCTAGGATGACAGCCATGGACGAGGCAACCGAGCTGGCGAACGCGGTGGACAGCAAGGACCCGCGGGTCGGGCTGCGGGCGGTGGCCGCGCTGCGGCGGCTGCTCGAGCAGCTGGAGACCCTGCAGGTGGCCAATGCCCGCGCCGCCGGCTGGTCGTGGCAGGAGATCGCCTCCGAGCTCGGGGTGAGCCGGCAGGCGGTCCACAAGAAGCACGCGGCCCGCCGGGGCCTGCTGCGGAGGGACTGAATGTTCGAGCGCTTCACCGACCGGGCCCGGAACGTGGTCGTCGACGCCCAGGCGGCGGCCCGCCGGCTGGGCCACGGCTACACCGGCACCGAGCACATCCTGCTCGGGCTGCTGCAGGGCGACGGCATCGCCGCCCGGGCCCTGGGCGGCCTCGGAATCACCGCGGCGGCGGTCGAGCGCGAGGTCCTGGCCGAGGTCGGGCGCGGTCCCCTGGGCCAGCGGGACGCCGAGGCCCTCGGGGCCATCGGCATCGACCTGGAGGAGGTCCGGCGCCGGGTCGAGGCGTCGTTCGGGCCCGGCGCCCTCTACTGGCGTCCCGGCCGCGGCTGCAGACGGGGCCGGCGCGTGCCGCTGGCCGCCGGGCACATCCCGTTCTCCCCGAGGGCCAAGAAGGTCCTGGAGCTGAGCCTGCGCGAGGCCCTGGCCCTCAAGCACAACTACATCGGCACCGAGCACATCCTGCTCGGCGTCGCCCGCGAGGGCGAAGGCCTGGCCATGCTGATCCTGACCCGCCTGGGCGCCGGCCCCCAGGTGATCCGGGCCCGCGTGCTCGACGCCCTCCGCTCCACCGGCTGAACTTTCTCCCCGCGGGGCTCGTCTTCCTCTGGGAGGACGGTGTTGGATTGCGGGTGCAGCGGGTCGACCAAGGGGCCGCGGGTGGAAGAACCGGAGCCGGCCGTGGTGCGGGCGGCGATGGACGGCGACCTGGCCGCGTTCGAGCGGCTGGTCCGCTGCTACCAGGCCCACGTCTGGCGCTTCCTGCGCCACCTGCTCGGCGACGCCACCCTGGCCGAGGACGTGACCCAGGAGACCTTCCTCCGCCTCTACCAGCGCCTGCCCACCTTCGCGGGGCGCTCCAGGTTCTCGACCTGGGTGTTCCGGGTGGCCCGCAACGCCGGGGTCGACGCCCTGCGGGCGGCCCGTCGCCACGACCGGCTGCTGGCCGCGCTGCCGCCGCCGCCGCCCGGCCCTCCGCCCGAGGCCCGGGTCGAGGCGATGGCGGCCGTGGCCAGCCTCAGCCCCAAGCTGCGCGAGGCCCTGCTGCTGGTCGAGGTGTTCGGCTTCACCTACCGCGAGGCGGCCGAGGTCCTGCGGGTCCCCGAGGGCACCGTGAAGAGCCGCGTCTTCCAGGCCCGGGTCCGCCTGGTCGCGTGGCGGGACGAGGGGTCCGGGGGCTCGGGCAGCGGAGCGGCGGCCCACGGACGTGACGAGGAACGGAGCGCCGGTGAGCTGTAGGGAGGCCATGGCGGAGCTGTCGGCGGCCGCCGACGGCGAGCTGGCCACCGGCCGGAGGGCGGCGCTGGAGGCGCACACGGCCGACTGCCCGGCCTGCACGGCGTTCCAGTCCCGCCTGGTCACCCTGCGCCAGCAACTCCGGTTCGAGCCGGTCGGGGTCGTCCCCGACGTCGCCCCCCGGGTCCTGACGGCGATCCGGGCGGGTCGGGCGGGACCGCTCCAGGCAGGCCGGGCGGGGTCGGTTGGGGAGGGCCGGGCGGAGCCGCTCCAGGGAGGTCGGGGGAGATCGCTTCCGGGGGGTGTGGACAACCGGGAGCACCCCGTTTCGGGCTCGGCTACGCTCCCCCTCCGGGGGGCCTCGCACGGCGAGGTCGGGTTCGGGCGTGTTCGGCGGGCGCGGGGGCGGGGGGCCGCGGCCCGGCGCGAGGGGCGGGGGCCCGCGGCCCGGCGCGAGGGGCGGGGGCGGGGGCTGCCGGTGGTGGCGGCGTTCCTGTGCGGGGTCGTGCTCGGGGCGACCTTCATCGGGCTGGGGCGGGGCGGGCCTGGGCAGGTCGCCATGGCCGACCTGCCGGCACGGGTGGTGGCGGCCCAGCGGGGGCTGGGCTCGCTGGCCGCGGACGTGTCGCTGGTCGAGCGGGGCTGGGATCCGCGAGTGCCCGAGCGGCGGTTCGCCGGGCGGCTCCGCTACCGCGCGCCCGAGCACCTCGCCCTGGAGCTGACCGACCGGACCGCCTACCCGTCGGCCGCCTGGCCCCGCAGCGACCTCAGCCTGGTCGTCACCGGGGACCGCTGGTGGACGAGGGGCCAGCGCGCCTGCCCGGCCGAGGCGATGCCCCAGTGCGCGCCGCCAGGCCGGCAGGTGCGCCTGGTCGAGCGGCGCGAGCCGTTCGCCGACGCCACCCCCGTCCCCCTCGACCTCGTCACCCCCGTTGGGAGCTTCACCCCGGCCGGGACGGGCGCCCCCCTCGGGACGCGGCGGGTCGCCGGGCGGGCCGCGACCGGGGTGGCCACCACCGTCGCCCAGGTGGCGCCGCTGCTGGCCGGCCTGGCCCCCGCCGGGGCCGGCAACCTCCGCGACCTGCACCCGTCCGACCGGGTCGAGCTGTGGCTGGACGACACGGCCCTGGTCCCGCTGGCCCTCGCGGTCCGCGCCGCCCCCGGCGACGAGCGCCGCGCCTGGGCGGAGGCGCGCGGCTACCGGGACCGGCCGGGCCAGGCCGTGCTCGAGCTGACCCTGTCGCGGGTGTCGCTGAACCGGCCCCTGGAGGCGGACGCGTTCCCGCCCCCGCCGGCCGGCGCCCGGGCCGAGGACGCGGGGTTCCGCGACCGGGGGGCGGCGACCGCCTCCAGGGACCGCGACCTGGTCCCCGGGTGGCTGCCGGCGGGGTTCCGCCCCTACCGGGACGGGCAGGCCGGAGGGCCGCCGGGATCGGCGGCGGCGGTGCGCACCTGGACCGACGGGCGGGCGTGGGTCAAGGTCCGCTCGACCCGGAGCTGGCCCGGTGGCCGCCTGTTCGGCGACCTGGGCGAGCTGGTCCGCCAGGCCGGCCTCGGCGCCGGGGTCGCCTACTGGAGCGAGGACGGCACCCGGGTCGCGGTCCACACGGCCGCGGTCGACCTGGTCGTCATGGGCAGCGTTGGCGAGGCCGACCTGGCCAGGGTGGCGGCCTCCCTGCCCGTGGCCGGGCGCCCGGTGCCGGCCGGATGGGCCGAGGCGGCGACCTCGTCCCTGCCCGAGGCCCTGGCGGCCGACCCCGGCCTGCGCCGCCCCCGCGACCTGCGAGGGTTCGCGCCGCCGGCCGTGCGGGTCGACGGCCGGACGGTCACCCTGGCCTATCCCGGGCCCGGATCGCGCGGCTTCCTGCTGGTCCAGACGCCCGGCGACCAGCTGACCCCGCCCCTGGACGACGACCCGGCCGGCGTCCGCGTCCGTGGCGCCGACGGTCGCTGGAGCCCGGCCCGCGGCGAGCTCGAGTGGGTCGAGGCCGGCCGGGTCCTGACCCTGCGCAGCGCCACCCTCTCCCTGGAGGAGCTGCTGGCCGTCGCCGCCTCCCTGGAGCCGGCATGACCGCCCGCTGGCTGAAGCCCGCCGCGGCCGCCGTGCTCGGCCTGGTCGTGGGCGCCGGCACCGCCCTCGCCCTGCAACGCCTGCCCGAGCCAACGCCCCCGCGCGCCACCGCCACCGCCACCGGCTCGGCCACCGGCCTCGCCCCGCCGGGCACGCCGGGACCTCGGCCCCCGGCGCCGGGGCCCCCGGTGGGGGAGCGTAGCCGAGCCGGGAACGAGGTGCCCGGCCTCGTCCACAGCCCCCCGGCCCCGGCGGACCGGGTGCTGCTGGTGTGGACCCCGGGGCGGCTGCCGGACGGGCTGGCCGGGCGGGCCGGGCGGATCCGCGGGGTGCGGGCGGTGACCGTGGTCAAGGGCGGGCTGGTCGGGCTGACCGGGTCGGTCGACAGCGACGGGCGGCCGCTGGACCGGCCGCGACCGGGCACCACCGTGCCGCTGGAGGCGATCGGCTTCGACCCCGCCACCTACCCGGCCCTGCTGCCGGCCGCGGCCAGAGCCGCCTTCGCCCGGCTGCGGCCGGGCGAGGCCCTGCTCGGGGCGACCTCGGCCCGGCTGCGCCGGCTGGGGCCGGGAGGCCGGCTGCGGCTCGCCCCCGGGCCCGGCGGGCCGGGACGGTGGCTGACCGTCGCCGGGGTGGTGGACGACACCCTGGTCGGGGCGGCCGAGGTCGCGGTCACCGCGACCGGGGCCAGGGCGGTCGGGATCACCAGGGACCGCTACCTGCTGCTGGCCTACCGTGGCGGGCGGGCCGCGGTCGCCGGCGCGGTCCGGCGCGCCCTGCCGCCACGGCTCCGGGTCCGGCTGCGCGGCCCGGGCGAGACGCCCTTCTTCCGGGCCGGGGACGCGGTCCTCCCCCAGGCGCTGGTCAAGGAGCGCTTCGGCGAGTTCGCCTGGCGCAAGGGCGCGGCCGACGCCTACGACCAGGACCCGGCCTGGCGGGCGGCCAACCTGGCCACGGCCCGGGTGCCGATCCTCGGCCAGGTCCACTGCAACCGGGCCCTGCTCCCGGCCCTTGCCGGGGCCATGGGCGAGCTGCGCCAGCGCGACCTGGCCCGGCTGGTCGACCCCGAGGCCTACCGCGGCTGCTGGAACCCGCGGCTGACCCGGAGCGGCAGCGGGGTGTCGCGCCACGCCTGGGGCGCGGCCGTCGACCTCAACGTGGCCGGCAACCCGACCGGTCTCGCCTCGGCCCAGGACCCGCGTCTGGTCGAGGTCATGGAGCGCTGGGGGTTCACCTGGGGCGGCCGCTGGCTGGTCCCGGACCCGGCCCACTTCGAGTGGCTGCGGTCCCCCAGACCCCCCGGTCCCGGGTCCTAGGCGGTCCGGCCGAACGCGGCCAGGAGCACGGTCTGGGCGTCGGCGCCCGGCGGGGTCTCGGGCCGGTCGCCGATGGCCCCGATGGCCCGGTAGGTCGCCTCCATGGAGGCGAACCAGGCGGCGCAGGCGTCGACCAGCTCGGGGTCGAGGCGCTCGTCGGCCCCGACGGCCCTGGCCAGATCCCAGGCGTGGATCAGGTGGTCGGCGAACAGCTGGGACACGTACTCGGTGGCCGGGGTGGGCCCGCTGGACAGGTCGACGGTCCGCTGCAGCGCCCCGTCGGCCTGGACGGCCCGGACGGCCTCGGCGGACGAGTCGCCCCAGGCCGCCCTGGGGTCGTCGCCGAGCAGGTCGCCCTCGTAGCGGTCGCCGACCTCGGCGATGGTGCTGCCCTCCATCAGCGGCACCGTCCAGCGGTTCTCGTACACGAGGTGGTTGACCAGCTGGCGCACGTTCCAGTCGGCGCACGGGGTTGGCAGCTCCCACTGGTCGTCCCCGACGGCCCGGACCCGGGCGTCGAACTCCTCCACGGCCCTCCGGTGCAGCTCAGCCTGGTCAGCGGGCATGACCGATCCTCCTCGCTCCGTGCTCGACTGGCCCGCGAAGCCTACCGCTCCGCCGCCTACTCGTAGCGCAGGGCCATGATGGGCTGCATACGGGCGGCCTTGCGGGCCGGCCAGACGCCGAAGAACACGCCAACGGCCACGCTGACCCCGAAGGCCAGGGCGACCGACCAGCCGGTGATGGCCGCCGGGATCGGCGAGAGCCGCCCGACCAGCAGGGCGGCGCCGATCCCGACGAGGATGCCGACGATCCCGCCGCTGACGGTCAGGGCGACCGCCTCCAGCAGGAACTGGCGCAGCACGTCGCGGGTGCGAGCGCCCACCGCCTTGCGCAGCCCGATCTCGCGGGTCCGCTCGGACACGCTGACGAGCATGATGTTCATCACCCCGACCCCGCCAACGACCAGCGAGATCCCGGCGATCGAGGCCAGCACCAGGGTCAGGATGCCGAGGATGCGCCCGACCACCCCGAGGATGTCCTCCTGGGTGAGGACCTGGTACTCCTGCTCGGGATGGGCCCTGGTCACGACCTCGCGGATG
>DASUPQ010000492.1 GCA_036280995.1 Actinomycetota bacterium
CTGGAGGCGTGGGCTTGGATGGCCAGCTTGACCGCATGACGCAGCCGACCGATCTGCACTTGGATCTCGAGGGGGAGGCGGCCGGTGAGCCGGTGAGCATCCAGCAACAGCAGCAGCCCCGAGGCGACTGAGGCCATCTGCAGATCCGCCCGCAACGGGGCCGCTGCGGCGTCGGTCCGGCCCGGCTCCAGCTGGGTGGCGACCGTCATGAGTCCCCACCGCCCTGGTGGCCCAGAGCCCGATGGCGCCGCTGGCGGACCCGGTCGAGCGCTCGCAGTAGCTCAGCCGCGGCCGGGTCCCGGCGCTGGCGCCCGCGGGCCTCGTGGGAGGCTGCTCGGGTGCAGGGCTGGCAGTAGGAGAACAGCCACCGGCCCCGGCGCCGGTAGAACGCCTCCGCCGGCTTGACCTGGCCGCACCGAGGGCAACGCTTCATGACAGTCATGCAGCCGTCCCTTCGGGCGCGAAGGCGGCATCCAGCAGCCGGTCGAACCGGTCCCTGGGCAGCCCGGCCAGCAGCTCGTGCAGCTGCCGGTCGGGGAGGGCGCGGACGTAGGCGGCCAGGGCCAAGCAGCGAGCCCCACTCACCGGGGTCACCCAGGCCAGCGCCGCAGCCGCAGCCCCACGCCGTCGCCACCACAAGGCCCCGGCCACCTGGACCGGCTCGCCGGCCCGAGTCCAAGTCCGATAGACCAGCCGGCCGCTCGGGTCCAGGTGGCGGGTGAGAGTGCCCAGCCCTCGGCGCGGGGCACAGGCCACCACCGTCCAGCCATCCACACCGGGGGTCGGCTCGAACCGCAGCACCAGCCCGGCTGGGGCTATTGGCCGGGCCAGGGCCGCCTCGACCAGGGTGGCGAAGTTCACCTTGGGCAGGTGGAGCAGCAGCTCGTTCAGCTCGTGGTTGCCGAGTCGGCGCACATGGGCGGCGAGCTCGTCGCGGCCGCTCACGCCACCTCACCCCCGTCGGATTCCGGAACTGGGGGGAGGCCTTCGTGTTCGATGCGGCGCAGCACCGCCGCCGGGACATGCAGATCCCGGGCGCCCAGACGGGTGGTCGGGAGCCGGCCCGAGCGGGCCAGCTTGTAGGCCTGCCAGCGCGAGATCCCCAGCCGTTCGGCAGCCTCAGGCAGGGGAATCAGGATGCGGGGGTCGCCGTCCAACACCGACCCAGCCGGGGTGGGAGAGGAGGAGGGGCTCGTCATGAGGGGCGCACCTCCTGGTGAAGGGAGGTGGCCAGCTCGCGGATGGCGGGCTCGGGGTAGCGGCGATGGCCGCCCAGGGTGCGCTGGCAGGGGAGCAGGCCTTGCTGGGCCCAGCGGGCGACGGTCTTGGGGGAGACCTGCAAGATGGCGGCAACTTCGGCTGACCGCAGGAAGGTTGCGACCCTCGGCGCACGCCGAGGACACTGGTGCTGCATCGGGACCTCACTCGATGCTCTGGGTGCCGGGGGCGCGTCACCGCCCCCGGCCCCGACTACTTCAGAACCTGGATCTCGCGTCCTACGCGGTGTCAGGTGAACTCGTGGTGTCTCCTCCTAGGTAAAGGCTGAGCGATGGAGTCGATCTCCGACGTTCTCAGTGGCGCCGACCTAAATAGCCGACTGGGTGCTTGCTGGGGTGGGTCTTCAGCTGGTCCGACCAGGCATAGCAAAGCTCAGCGCCCCGGCCTGTAGAAGCACGCCGCCTGCTGACTTGCTGCTACCAATCCCCTGGCGATTTGCTGGCAACCTGGCCATTGAGCAGCGCTAACACCGCTTCCTGATAGATCGCCTGTACTGGCGGGATGGTCGCGATGTCGATCCGCTCGTCGGTGCCGTGCAGCCCCTGGTAGGCGACTCCAAAGCCAGCGGTTGCGGGGATGCCGCGGCTCGACAGGTAATTGCCGATGTTGGAAGGCCCGGCAACCTTTGGCACTGGCGGCCGATCCAGATACGACGCGGCCGCAGTCAACAGGGCCCGCGAAATCGGCGCCTCATCCGGCAGACGGTAGGCCGGCCAACTCTCACGAGCCCGGATCTCGGTTGGCCGATCTCCCGGAACCTGGCGGTCCACAGCTTCAGCGAGCTGCCTGACGAGCTCCTCGGCGGCTGCCCGGTCGAACGTGGGGGTCAGTCGGGCGTCCACACTGACCTCGCAGCGGTCCGGGATGATCGAGTAACCCACACCACCGTGGATAGCCGTGACGGTCAGCCGAGGCGGCAACCCGATAACCTGATCGACAGGGCCGGGCCTTCGGTGTTGCGCCAATGCAAGCACGAGTTGGGCGGCCTTCTCGGCAGCGTTGACCTGACCCGGCCTGTCCCGGCCTCGGCCGGTGTGACCCGATGTGCCGTGCACAATGACCTCGGCACGCCAGAACCCACGACCGCCGATGATCACATGCTCCAGCCCGGGGTAGCCGATCATTACCCCAGCAATCGGCCCTGTGGTCTCGGCAAGATAGCGCTTGATACCACCGAAGCCGCCGGTGTGTTCATCGACGTCAAGCAGCAACGTCACCGTGCCCGGCAACCGGCGGCGCTGACCGGCCAGACGGGCCATTAGGTGGCAGAAGATGGCCGCCGCCGTCTTGCAGTCCGCGCTGCCGCGTCCATGCAGCCAACCCTCCGCAACAGCCCCCGAGGTAGGGGAGCGGGTCCAGGCGGTCTCATCCCCGAACGGGGCGGTGTCGACACAGGCATCCAAGACGAGATGGGGACCTGGCTGATCGCCCACAACGTCACAGACAAGTCCGAGGGGTCGGCCGTCCTCAACCAGCACTCGGGGCTGGAGCCGATGGCGGCGCAGCCAGGCTTCCAGCTCGTCGAGGATGGGCTCGTAGGGGTCGATGCCGGCGCGGCTAGGAATGCGGA
>DASUPQ010000493.1 GCA_036280995.1 Actinomycetota bacterium
CCCGCCGAGGTTGCCGAGCTTGCCCGCGCCGAAGAAGATGATGAAGATCACCAGGATGATCAGCCATTCCCACACGCCGAACGTCGGCATCGTGACCTCCCGCGACTGGGAGAAGGATACGCGAGGGGCCGGGAAAACAAAAAGGGCCGAGCACCTGCTCGGTCCCTCTGGTACCGCGTACGGGATTCGAACCCGTGATCTCCGCCTTGAGAGGGCGGTGTCCTGGGCCGCTAGACGAACGCGGCAAACGGCCAGTGCGCAAGGGTCAGTATATCGACGGCCGGGGCCGGGTGGCAAGGGTCAGGACGGACGAGATCGGCCGTAGGTTGAAACCTACGTCTACCTTCGTCGGTCCCTACGGGACCGGGGCCGGCCCCTTCCGGTGTGGCGTATCCATACACAATGGTAGACGTGGAATGTATTCCACGGCTGGACTTTGGCAGTTTGCGGGGGCTGTGCGCGAGGTCGGACGCGAGGCGACCGTTGACGCAGCCAGGAAGGGCGGGGTCAGGCGCGCAGGGAAGCGCTGATGGCGTTGCCGAGGGCGCCGCTGCGGGCCTCAATTAACCACCAGTCGTGGGTGGTCCTCGGGGAAACGGCCCGGAATTCGCCGCAGTGCCAGAAGGCCTGGCGGTAGCCGCGCCAGAGGGTGCCGAGCGACCAGCGTCGGGCGCCGGGCCACCAGCGGCCCGGCGGGTGGAGCGGGGCGCCGTCGAGGCCCCAGGCGCGGACGCCGGCGAGGACGAGGACGGCGTAGGCCCAGGCCTGCCAGGCGGTCACGACCTCGGTGGCGGTCGGGTTCCAGCACTGGGGCTCACCGAGACCGAAGCCAGCTTTGATCTCGCGATGGCAGACCTCGATCTCCCAGCGCTGCCAGGCCCAGCCGAGCAGGTCGGGCGCCGGGTGTGGCAGCGTCCAGCCACCGTCGGGGGTCGGCACCGCTGCGACGAGCCAGAAGGTCGGCTCGCGCCGTACCCGTGGCTGCCGCACCCCGGCCACGACCAACAGGAAGAGCGGGCGGGTCGGCGCCCGCTTGACCAGGAACGGGCCCTCGACCCGGTAGCGCAGCGGGATCGACCGCCCGCGCACCGGGAGCACGGCGTGCTGCCAGCCGGTCCGCTCCTGCAGCCAGGTCGGCGGGACCGGCGCGCGCTCACCGTACTTGCGCGGCGCGCCACGCCGTGGTCGGGGCGCGGGCTCCGGCAGGCGGAACAGGGCCCGGTTCTTGGCGCAGCGGGCCAGCAGGGTCGTGCGCGGCGGCAGGCCCGTCCACAGCTCGGCCGTGTCGTAGCTGCCGTCGCCCACCGCCAGCAGCGGCTGCTCGGCCCGCCCGGCGGCGTCGAGTTGGCCCCGCAGCCAGGCCAGCTCGGCACCGGCAGCCTGCGCCTCGGTCCGTGGCGCGGTCCGGGCCGGCACGGCCTTGGGCGGGAAGGCCGGCACCCAGCGCAGCGGCAGCGCCCGACTGTAGCCCTGCCGGGTGATCGGCAACAGCGCCGCCAGGTGGAAGAAGCGCTGGGCGCGGTGGATGCCCGGCTTCCAGCGCGGGGTCCGCGGCGCCTTCAGCCAGCTCGTCCCGGGCAGCGTCCGGCTCCAGCGCGGCACCTGCACCCCGTCGACCGCCACGACGTACGGTCCCGTGGCTGGGACCTGGGCCAGCGTCTGCCGCACCAGCTCGGCGCTCAGCGTCTCGAGATCGACCCGCGGCACGCTAAACAGCCGATACCAGGCGCTCCAATCCTGCTCGGTCACTCCCAGCACCAGCAGCACCTGGCTGATCGTGTGCCGGGCGAACGCGAACACGCTCCCGAACACCAGCGCCACACACCGCCGGTACGGACGCTCCTGCCCAAAGGCCGAGCGGTGCGCCGCCAGCAGCTCCAGCAGGCACGTCAGCAACGGCGCGACGGCCGGCTCCTCTGACCGCGTGGTAGCCTCTACCATGGGAACGTCCTCCGGTCGGGTTGGCTCTCACCTCCCGCACCTGCAGAGGACGTTCCCTTCTGTTGCCCACGCGGCACAGCGCCAAAGTCCAGACGTGGACTTCAGTCCACGTCTACCAGTGTGCCGTCGCTACGCGACTCACGACGGGGTCTACCGGTGCGTCCTGTAGGGACGCTGCGATGGTAGGCAGGGGTTTCAACCCCTGACTGGACTTTGGCGTTTCTGAGCGCCTGCGGGCGGCTCGCACCTGGGTACGAGCCGTTGGCGTGCCGAA
>DASUPQ010000494.1 GCA_036280995.1 Actinomycetota bacterium
TGAGCCCGCGGCGGCGGCTGCTGCTCGCCGCGGTCGCCGTGGCCGTGGTCGTGGGGCTGGCCGCGGCCGTGGCCCTGGTGGCCGGGCGCCGGGCCCGGCCCGAGCTGGCCCGGGCCGCCGAGGTCCCGGTGCTGCTGGTGCCGGGCTACAACGGCACCCCGGCGTCGCTGGGCACCCTGGCGGCGCGGCTGCGGTCGGCCGGGCGCGAGGTGGTGGTGGTCGGGCTGCCCGACCGGGGCACCGGCGACCTGCGCGCCTCGGCCCGGGTGCTGGCGGCGGCGGTCGACCGGACCGGGGCGGCCCGGGTCGACCTGGTCGGCTTCTCGGCCGGCGGGGTGGTGGTCCGGGTCCTGCTGGCCGACCCGGCCCGGGCCCTGCGGGCCCGCCGGGTGGTGCTGCTGGGCACGCCCAACCACGGCACCGAGCTGGCCGGGGCGGCGGCCGCCTTCGACCCGGGCCTGTGCGCCGGCGCCTGCGCCCAGCTCGTCCCCGGCTCCGCGCTGCTGGCCGAGCTGAACCGGGGCGACGAGACGCCGCCGGGGCCGGAGTTCTTCAGCATCTGGACGGCGCTGGACCAGACGGTCACCCCGCCGGCCACGGCCGCCCTGGACGGGGCGGCCAACATCCGGGTCCAGGACGTGTGCGCCTCGGCCCGCCTGGGCCACGGCGGCCTGGTCGCCGACCCGCTCGCCCTCGGCCTGGTCACCGAGGCGCTGGCCGGGACGCTGCCCGACCCGCCGGGGGCGGGTGACTGCGCCGCCCTGCGGGCCGCCGGCGCCTCGAGCCCGCGGATCCGTTGACGTGCTTGCCCTGCCGGCCTAGCGTGCTGAAGGTACCCACGCCGCTGGGAAGGGGAAGGCCATGCGCGTTCTCGTCCAGTTCCGGTCCTCGCCGTCGGTGCACGCCGCAACCCTGCGCGGGGAGGCGATGCCGGACTTCGCCGCCACCACCGCCGCGCCCATCCCCGGACTGATCATCGACCCGGCCTACAACCCGGTGCAGGTGCCGACCCCGCATGCGGACGAGCCGGGGGCCAGCCCCTACCGGTACTCGCCCGCGGTCAGCTTCTCGATGGCCCCCGAGGAGGCCACCTACCTGGTCAGGGGCACCGTGCCCGACGACCCGGACGAGCAGCAGGCCGTCCTGGCCGAGGCCACCGCCCGGCCCGAGGTCGTCGGGGTCTTCGCCGACCCGGTGATCTCGACCTGCCTGGTCTGCCCGGGCGCCCCGGCGGTCGGCAGCGACCAGGACGTGGCCGACCTGCTCGGGGTCAAGGCGCTGGCCGACGCCGGCCTGGACGGCTACCGGGTGCCGGTGGCGATCGTCGACACCGGCATCAACCTGGCCCACCTGGAGTCCAAGGGCCGCGACCCGAAGTTCTCCCGCCAGCGCAGCTGGACCCCGGCGGGGGCGGCGACCCGGCCGGGCCAGCACCCGGTCGGCCACGGCACCATGTGCGCCTATGACGTCGGCATCGCCGCCCCCAAGGCGACCCTGCTCGACCACGCCCTGCTGCTGTCGGAGACCCCCGGCGAGACGGCCATGTCGGGGCTGCTGTCGGACGCCGTGCTGTCCTACTCGCGGCTGCTGGCCAGCATCCAGGCGATGCCGGCCGGCAGCCGGCGCCTGGTGGTCAACAACAGCTGGGGGATGTTCGACCCTGCCTGGGACTTCCCTGTCGGCCACCCCGGCAACTACTCCGGCAACCCGGCCCACCCGTTCAACGTGATCGTGGCCAGCCTGGAGTCGGCCGGGGCGGACATCCTGTTCGCGGCCGGCAACTGCGGCCGGGACTGCCCCGACGGCCGTTGCCGGTTCGGCACCGCCCGGCCCATCTGCGGGGCCAACTCCCACCCGAGCGTCCTGTCGGTCGCCGGGGTCGACACCCGCAAGCGCCGGGTCGGCTACTCCTCCCAGGGCCCGGGCCGGCTCGACGCCGACAAGCCCGACCTGTCCGCCTACACCCACTTCCGCGGCTCGGGGGTGTACCCGGCCGACGGCGGCACCTCGGCCGCCTGCCCGGTCGCGGCCGGGGTGGTGGCGGCCGTCCGCGAGAAGTACCCGTCGTCGGTGCTGTCCCCGGCCGAGCTGCGGGCCCTGCTGTTCAAGACGGCCGAGGACCTGGGCGGGACCGGCTTCGACCACGACTTCGGCTGGGGGGTGGTCGACGGCACCGCCCTGGCCGCCGTCCTCACCGGCGTCAAGCGGTCCAGCCGCCGCCGGGCCGCGTCGTCGCGGCGGTGACATGGCCAAGGTGATGGTGACCCTCCGGCTGGAGCCGGAGCAGGCGTCGCTGCCCGAGGTGCGGCGCCTGCTCGGCCTGGCCCCCGAGGAGGTCGACCCGGCGTTCGGGGTGGTCAACATCAGCCCGGCCGAGCACCTCTACACCATCCTGGTCGAGGAGGCGGCGGCCGCCCGCGTGGCCGGCGCCGACCAGGTCGAGGGCGTGTTCAGCAACCCCAGGATCGAGCCGTTCGGCCCCCCCGAGGGTGACCAGGGCAGCGGCTGACGGCCGCCGCCACCGCGCCGTTCGCTGGGCCGCCACTTCGACGTTCGGCTGGACTGACGGGCGCGCTGCACCCTCGCCGTTCGGCGTTGGGCCCCGTCCGGGCGGGTAGCCGACCGGCACGAGGGTGCGCGGGGCTGTCCACAGGGCCGGGCGAAGCCGGGGCGGGCTAGGGACGGGCGGCGAGCCACTCCTCGACCAGGCGGTCGAGCTCGTACTCGGCCCGGGCGATGCGCAGGCCGGCGCAGCGCAGGGCCTCCCAGGCGGGGCCGACGGCGGCGGCCGCGTCGGCGCGGGCCTGGCGGGCGTGCTCCAGGGCCCGCCAGTCGGCCCCGGCCCGCGCCGCCAGCAGCCCGTCGAGGGCGACCTTGGCCAGCTCGGTGGCGTGGATGAGGTCGAGGTCGGCCTGGCCGTTGGCCGTCCGGGCCTGGTCGATGGCGCCCCTGGCTTCGGCGGTGCGCTTGGCGAAGGCCCGGTGGGCGGGCTCGTCCGGCTCGTGGCGGCCCGCCTCGGCGACGGCCGCCTCCAGCGCCCGGACCCGCTGCTCGGCCCGCTCGACGGCCAGCCGGCACTCGCGCACCCACTGCTCGTCGGCGCCGCGGCGGTCCTTGGCCGGGTCGGCCAGGCCGGGCGTCTCCTCCGGGCTGTCCTCGTCCTGGTCGCCCTCGGCCGCCTCCGGCGCCTCGGCGCCGTCGGTGGCCGCCCGCTCCAGCTTCTCCTTGACGGTGGCGTCGGGCAGCGGCTTGACGTCGCGGACGTTGGCCAGGGCCCTGGCCAGGCTGGCCTCGGCCGCCTGGAGGGTGGCCCTGGCCGCCTGGCGGTCGGCCCGGGCCAGCTTGAGCTCGGCCCGGAGCAGCTCCACGGGCAGGGCGTCCAGCCGCATCGAGGCCTCGACCAGGGCCTCCTCGTCGCTGCCGTGGGCGAGCTCGGTCAGGCGGACCATCAGCGTGGACCGCTCGTCCTTCAACGCCTTGACGGCCGTCCTGGCCGCCTGGAGACGCTCGTAGGGGTCAGGTGGCACCGGTACCGACCTCCCTGGGCGGCAGGGGGAAGACCGCCCGCGCCCATCTTGATGCCTGCTCCTGGGGGCAATTGTCAAGCTGGGGCCACCTTGACGGGTCACCCCGGTGCCGCTTTCATGGCGTGCTGTGAGCGAGATCACCGTGCTCGGACTGGACAACGTCCTGCTCGACGTCGGCGACCTGGAGGTCGCCAAGGGCTTCTACGCCGGCCGGCTCGGCCTCGGGGTGAAGTTCGACTTCCCCGACGCCGGGGTGGTCGGCTTCCGGCTGGGCGACGAGGAGGCCGGCCTGGTCGTCCGGGCCGGCGACGTGCCTCCGGGGCCGCCCCGGTCGTCGCCGCGGCTGTGGCTGGAGGTGCCGGACGCCCGGGCGGCCGGCAAGGCCCTTGCCGCGGCCGGGGTGACCTTGCTCGGTGAGCCCCGCGAGCTCCGCACCGGCTGGCTGGTCGAGGTCGCCGACCCCTGGGGCAACGTGGTCGGCCTCACCGACTACCTCCTGGCCCCCGAGCGGGCCCGCCAGCGCGAGGACGGCTTCCCGCGTCCGTGACCAGGACGCTGCTGACCGGCGGGCGGGTGTTCGACGGCACCGGCGCTCCGCCCCGCGAGGCCGACGTGCTGGTCGAGGGCGACCACATCCTGGAGGTCGGGCCCGGGCTGGACGGCGACGACGCGGTCGACGTCGGCGGCCGCCACCTCCTGCCGGGGCTGTTCGACTGCCACACCCATGTCACCCTGACCAGCATCGACCTGATGGGCATCCTCCAGCAGCCGTTCTCCTACCGCTTCTTCGAGACCGTAAGGAATTTGGCGGCAACCCTGAAGGCCGGGATCACGACGGTCCGCGACGCCGCCGGGGCCGACGCCGGGGTCAAGCGGGCGGTCGCCGACAAGCTCGTCCCCGGCCCCCGCCTGCAGATCTCGGTGACCCTGCTCAGCCAGACCGGCGGCCACGGCGACAGCTGGTACCCGTCGGGCCAGCACCTGGGACTGTGGCCGCACTACCCGGGGATGCCCGAGAACCTGGTCGACGGGCCCGAGGCCATGCGGCGCAAGGTCCGCGAGCTGGTCCGGGCCGGCGCCGACGTGATCAAGGTGGCGACCAGCGGCGGCGTCCTGTCCCCCACCGACGACCCCCGCCACGCCCACTTCCGCGAGGACGAGCTGACCGCCCTGGTCACCGAGGCGGCCGCCGCCGGCCGCTGGGTGATGGCCCACGCCCAGGGCAGCGACGGCATCAAGGCGGCCCTGCGGGCCGGGGTCCGCTCCATCGAGCACGGCATCTACCTGGACGACGAGGCGATCGAGCTGCTGCTGGCGCGGGACGCCTGGCTGGTCCCGACCCTGGTCGCGCCCAGAGGGGTGCTGGCCGCGGCCGAGGCCGGCGTGCCCATCCCGGACTCGGCCCGGCGCAAGGCGGCCGAGGTCGTCGAGGCCCACGCCGACTCCTTCCGCCGGGCCGTCGCCGCCGGGGTCAAGGTGGCCCTTGGCACCGACAGCGGCGTCACCCCGCACGGCCGCAACCTGGCCGAGCTGGAGCTGATGGCCAAGGGCGGCATGTCCCCGGCGGCGGCGCTGGCCGCCGCCACCTCCTCGGCGGCCGAGCTGCTGGGGGTGGCCGGCGAGCTCGGCACCCTGGAGCCGGGCAAGCGGGCCGACGTGGTCGTGGTCGACGGCGACCCGTTCGAGCTGGCCACCATCGGCGACCGGATCGCCGCCGTGGTCCAGGACGGCCGCCTGGTCGCCGGGCACGTGTGAACGGCCCGGCGGCGCTCAGCGGCGCAGCCGGCCGAGCAGGCGGAGCAGCTCCAGGTACAGCCAGACCAGGGTGACCAGCAGCCCGAAGGCGGCGTACCACTCCATGTAGGCGGGGGCGCCCGAGCGGGCCCCGCGCTCGATCAGGTCGAAGTCGAGCACCAGGTTGAGGGCGGCCACGGCCACGATGGCCAGGCTGATGAGGATCCCCAGGGGGCTGGCGTCGTAGAGGAACGGCACCCGCACCCCGAACAGGCCGAGCAGGAACGCCACCAGGTAGACGCCGGCGATGGCCAGGGTGGCGGCGATGACACCGGTCCGGAACCGCTGGGTGACCTTGATCACCCGGGTCGTGTAGAGGACCAGCATGGCCCCCATGACCCCGAAGGTGAGGGCCACCGCCTGGATGGCGATGCCGGGGAACTCGGCCTCGAACCACATCGACACCACCCCGAGGACCACTCCCTCGACCAGGGCGTAGATCGGCGCGGTGACCGGCGACCAGCGGGGCCGGACGATGGTGGCGATGGCCACCCCGAGCCCGGCCAGGCTGGCCACCAGGACCCACCCGGCCACCCCCGACCCGCCGCTCGTGCCCAGCACCCAGCTGGCGGTGGCCGTGGCCACGGCCAGCACCAGCAGCAGGGCGGTCTTGTTGACCGTTCCCTGGACGGTCATGGTGCCGCCCCCGTCGAGGCGGGTGGCGGTGAAGACGTCGTCCCGGAGGGCCGGGTTGTGGCTCCGCATGGGCGGGCTGGCCGGGGTTCGCATGGTCGTCCTCCTCGTTCGTCAAGGAAGGCTAGCTCTTGATGTCCTTGGTGGCGAAGTTGGCCCAGGCGGCGCCGAGGAACACGGCGATGTAGAGCGCCTGGACGGCGAACCCACGGTTGACGTCGCGCCACAGCACCGGGCTGCGGAACAGGTCGACGAAGGCGAGCCAGTAGTGGGTGGGCAGGTAGGGCTTGATCGCCGCGGCCGCGTCGAGCAGGTCGAGGACCTGGGAGGTGACCAGCGCGGCCAGGGCGCCGAGGGCGGCGGCCAGGGGCGAGTCGGTGACGGTGGAGGCGAACAGGGCCACCGCCGCCACCCCCAGCATCGACCAGGCGACGTAGGCGACGGTGACGGCGGTCCGCCAGGTGGCGTCCTGGGCGGCGATCGTCTGGCCCGACACCGACGGCAGCGGCTCGACCCCGAACAGCCACGCCCCGACGGCGAAGGCCACCGCCGCCACCACCAGCACGGCCAGGAACACGAACACGACCGTGACGGCCAGCTTGGCGACCAGCAGCCGGGTCCGCCCCACCGGCCGGACCAGCAGGTAGCGCAGGGTGCCGGCGCTGGCCTCGCCGGCCACGGCGTCGCCGGCCAGCACCGCCACCGCCACCGGCAGGAACACGGGCAGGACCAGGGCCAGGGCGGCCGCCGGGAACAGGGCGCCGTTGCCGAGCACCTGGGCCAGGAAGGCCGGCCCCTCCCCGGGTCGCGGCCCGACCCCGGTGACCCGCAGCAGCACCGCCACCAGGGTGGGCAGCCCGGCCAGCAGCCCGATGGTCACCCAGGTCCGGGGCCGCCCGACCAGCTTGCGCAGCTCAACCCGGAACACCGGGCTCCTCCCCCCGGTCGCGGCCGGGCCTGCCGAGGGCGCCGGTGAGGCGGAGGAAGACCTCCTCCAGGGTGGGCCGCTCCACGACCAGCTCCCGGACCCGGACCCCGCCGTCGACCAGCCGCCGGTTGAGGGTCTCGGGGGCGGTGCCGTCGAGGTGGACGGCCAGCCGGCCGGGCCGGCGCTCCCCCAGCCGCACCCCGGGCAGCCCGGCCGCCAGGTCGGCCGCGGCGCCCACGTCGGGCGTGCTGACCAGCACCCGCCCGGTCGGCCCGAGCAGCGCCTCGACCCGGTCCTGGGCGACCAGCCGGCCCCGGTCGACGATCGCCGCCCGGGTGCAGACCAGCTCGACCTCGGCCAGCAGGTGGCTGGAGAGGAACACCGTGGCCCCGCCCGCGACCAGCTCGACCAGCAGGTCCCGGACCTCGCGCATGCCGTGGGGGTCGAGGCCGTTGGTCGGCTCGTCCAGCACCAGCAGCCGCGGCGCCCGCAGCAGGGCCGCGGCCAGCCCCAGCCGCTGGCGCATCCCGGTCGACCAGGCCCTGACCGGCCTGCGCCCGACCCCGCCCAGCCCGACCCGCTCCAGCGCCTCGCCGACCCGCCGCCGCCGGTCCCCCCGGTCTCCACCCGGGGTGGTCCCCCGGAGCATCGGGGGCCCGGCGGCGTCGAACAGGGCCAGGTTGGCCCGGCCGGACAGGTGCGGGTAGAACGCCGGCCCCTCGACCAGCGACCCGACCTGGGGCAGGACCTCGCGGGCGGCCCTCGGCATGGGCCGGCCCAGCAGCTCGATCGTGCCCGAGGTGGCGAACACCAGCCCGAGCAGCATGCGCACGGTGGTCGTCTTGCCCGACCCGTTGGGCCCGAGGAACCCGAACAGGTCGCCCTCGCGCACGTCCAGGTCGAGGCCGTCGACGGCCACCAGCCCGCCGAAGCGCTTGGTCAGGCCCTCGGTGCGGATCACCGCGGCGCCGCCCCCTCGCGGGCCAGGTCGGCCGCCACCTGCTCGAGGACCGGCGGGGTGACGGTCCCGGCGAGCGCGTAGGCGACCCCACCGTGCTCGAAGACCATGCCGTTGAGCAGCGGGGTCGCGATCACGCTGGCCTCCCCCCACGGCCCGGTGCGGGTCGGCGCCCGCTCCAGGAACGCGCGCGTCCGGGGCGAGAACCGGGCCGGGAAGGCGAGCGCGGCCACCAGCTCGAACCCCTTCCCGTAGGTCGCGGCGGCCCCGCCCACCTGGGTGCGGCGGAGCCGGCCGCCCACCCGGTCGGGCAGCACGAACGGCGAGAAGCGGTCGACGGCCCGGGCAAGGTCGGGCGCCTCGTCGCTCCGGACGTCGGCGTCGCCGGGCACGGCGAAGCGGACGTGCGCCGGGTCGGGCGGGCCCAGCCGCAGGTCGAGGAAGGCGGTGGTGACGATCGGCTCGGCCTGCCCTCGGGCGGTCAGCTCGACCCGCACCGGCAGCCCGCTGGCCGGGTCGGCCCACAGCTCGGCCCGGGACAGGGTGGTCCCGGCCGCGCGGGGCACGACCCGCAGCCCGAGGGCGTGGACGCCGGCCACCCGCCGCGCCCCCAGCCTGGTCACCTCGCCGGCCGCGGCGGCGGCGGCGACCCGCCGCCCCAGCTCGGGCGGGAGCAGGTCGGCCGGCCGGGCGAACCGCACCGGCGCCTCACCCCTGGTGGCCACGGCCCGCCGCTCCCCCGAGTCCCACAGCCAGGTCCCCCAGCGGTCGTGGTACAGGTCGCGCTCGCCCACCGGGGTGAGCTCGTCCACCCGCCACACCTCGCGCCCGGCCACCCACGCCCGCATCCGGGTCGTCTCCCCCAGCAGGGCCACCACCCGCCCGGCCCGCGGCACGTCGGGCAGTCCCAGCCCGGCCCGCGCCTCCGCATACCCCTGGTAGGCGACTCCCGCCGACCCCAGGACCCGCTCCAGCAGCTCGCCCGCCGCCACCGGCCGGTCCCGCGCCGGCACCGCCCCCACCAGCCCGGGCAGCGCCACCAGCACGGCCACCGCCCCACCCACGACCAGCCACCGCCACCCCGACGGCGCCCGTTCCCACCCCAACCCCATGGGCCCACGGTACGACCCCACGTCCGATCGCGCCGGGTCGCCCGCCGGCGCCGGCTCAGGCGGGGTCGATGGCGGCCAGGTGGCGGAGGGCGGCCTGGAGGTCGGTGGCCGCCGGGCCGGGGTGGCCGTCGGCGACCGGGGCGCCGTCGACCTCGACCACGGGCATGACCTCGCGGGTCGAGCTGGACAGGAACGCCTCGTCGGCGGCGGCCAGGTCTTCGGCGGTGTAGACGCCCTCCACGACCTTGAGGCCGAGGCCGGGGGCCAGGTCGGAGAGCACGGCCCGGGTGATGCCGGCCAGGATGCCCAGGTCGAGGGTCGGGGTGTGGAGGGTGTGGCCGGTCCGCCACCACAGGCTGGCCGTCGGCGCCTCCAGCAGCTCGCCGCCCAGCCCGACCAGGACGGCGTCGTCGCCGCCGCGGGCCCTGGCCGCCCGCTGGGCGGCCATGTTGACCGCGTAGGAGATCGTCTTGACCCCGGGCAGCAGCCAGGGCGACGCCGCCCTGACCAGCGGGTCGGTCGCGGTGGTGAGCAGCACCAGCCGGAGCCCGCGGCGCCGCTCCTGCTCGAACGAGGCCGGGACGTCGGTGCAGATGGCGAACGCCGCCGGCCCGCCCTCCCCGGGGCCGGACCCCTCCGGTCCCTTGGTGCAGATGAGGCGGAGGACGACGTCGGTGTCGCCGGGGCCGGCGGCGGCGACCGCCTGGGCGGCCAGCTCCTCCAGGCCGCCGGGGAGGGGCAGCTCGACCGCCCGGGCCGAGGCGGCCAGGCGGTCCAGGTGGACGCGGAGCCGGAACGGCCGGCCGGCGTACACCCGCAGGGCCTCGAACACGGCCTCGCCCCTGACCAGGGCGAGGTCGAGCGGGTCGAGGGCCGGCCGGCGGGAGGGGTCCGGGGCGGGCGGCGCGCCCTCCCCGGAGAACCCGGCCGCGGCCGCGCCCGGGCCGGTGGCGACGACGGCGAGGACGGCCATCTCCCGCTACCTGGGCAGCCGCTCCTCCAGGTAGCCGACGAGCCGGTCGACCCCCACCCGGTCCTGGGTCATGGTGTCGCGGTCCCGGACCGTGACCGCCCGGTCCTGGAGCGAGTCGAAGTCCACGGTCACGCAGAACGGCGTCCCGATCTCGTCCTGGCGGCGGTAGCGGCGGCCGATCGAGCGGGCGTCGTCGTAGTCGATCATCCAGCGCTCCCGCAGCGGCGCCGCGACCTCGCGGGCCATCGGGTTGAGCTGCTCGTTGCGCGACAGGGGCAGCACCGCCACCTTGATCGGGGCCAGGCGGGGGTCGAAGCGCAGCACGGTGCGCTTCTCGGTCCCGCCCGAGGCGGTCGGCGCCTCCTCCTCCCGGTGGGCGTCGACCAGGAAGGCCAGGGCCGAGCGGTCGGCCCCGGCCGACGGCTCGACCACGTACGGGATGTAGCGGGTGTCGGTCTCCTGGTCGTGGTAGGAGAGGTCCTGGCCGGAGAACTTCTGGTGCTGGGACAGGTCGAAGTCGGCCCGGTTGGCGATCCCCTCCAGTTCCGACCAGCCGAAGGGGAACTTGTACTCGATGTCGACGGCCCGCTTGGCGTAGTGGGCCAGCTCCTCGGGGCCGTGCTCGCGCAGGCGCACGTTCTCCTCGCGCAGCCCCAGGTCCAGGTACCAGTCCCGGCGCATGTCGATCCAGCGCTGGTGCCATTCCTGGTCGCTGCCGGGCTCGACGAAGAACTCGAGCTCCATCTGCTCGAACTCCCGGGTCCGGAAGATGAAGTTCCCCGGGGTGATCTCGTTGCGGAACGCCTTCCCGATCTGGGCGATCCCGAACGGGATCTTCTTGCGGCTGACCTGCTGGATGATGGGGAAGTCGACGAAGATCCCCTGGGCCGTCTCGGGCCGCAGCCAGACCACGGCCGAGGCGTCCTCGACCGGGCCCATGAAGGTCTTGAACATCAGGTTGAAGTTGCGGGGGTCGGTGAACGGCCCGCTGCCGCAGTTGGGGCACTTGACCTCGCCCCGCTCGGGCGCGCGGCCGTGCTTGGCCTCGAACGCCTCGATCAGGTGGTCCTCGCGGAAGCGCTGGTGGCAGTTGGTGCACTCGACCAGCGGGTCGGAGAACGACTCCAGGTGGCCCGACGCCTCCCAGACCCGGGGGGCCATGATGATGGCCGCGTCCTGGCCGACGACGTCGTCACGCAGCTGCACGATCGAGCGCCACCAGGCCCGCTTGATGTTGTTCTTCAGCTCGACCCCGAGCGGACCGTAGTCGTAGCTCGAGCGGATCCCGCCGTAGATCTCGCTCGACTGGAAGGCGAAACCACGGCGTTTGGCCAGGTTGACGATCGCGTCCATCGGGTCGCTGGGCACTGGCTGAGCCTCCCTGTCTGCCGCCGGCGATGGCTTCGCCGGCGGTTGGGTGGGTGCTGATGTCCCGCAATGCTACCCGGCGGCCGCGTTCCGGGTGATCCGAATTACGACACCTGGGTACGGGCGTACGGCCGTTCGGCGCCGGCCATGACCACGGACGCCCGCCCGGAGAGCGAGACCGCGATCGGGACCATCCGGCGGAACCTACACCCCGACCGGGTGCCAGACGGTCTTGATCTCGAGGAAGGCGGCGATCCAGTAGGGGTCCTGGCCCTTGGCGTCCGACAGCCAGTCGCGGGCCGACAGCTTCACCGGCGGAACGACCCGCTTGACGTTCTCGGCCGCGGCCAGCTCGGTCTCGCGGTACAGGGCGAGGTCGAGCCCGGCCAGGTCGAGGGCGTTGACGTCCTGGTGGGCGGCCAGGGGGCCGACCAGCTCGGCGGCGAAGCCGGTGAGCAGGTTCACCACCCCGCCGGGGAGGTCGCTGGTGGCCAGGACCTCGGCCAGGGTGATGGCGGGCAGCGGCCGGGTCTCGGAGGCGACCACCACGGCGGTGTTGCCGGACACGATCACCGGGGCCAGCCGCGACACCAGCCCGAGCAGCGACGACCCGGCCGGCGCGACCACCCCGACCACCCCGGTCGGCTCGGGCACCGAGAAGTTGAAATAGGGCCCGGCGACCGGGTTGGCCGACCCGAACACCTGGGCCAGCTTGTCGGCCCACCCGGCGTACCACACCCACCGGTCGACCGCCTTGTCCACCGCCTCGGCGGCGACCCGCCGGGTCACCCCCTCGGCCCGCGCCACCTGGTCGACGAACTGCTCGCGCCGCCCCTCCAGCATCTCCGCCACCCGGTACAGGATCTGCCCCCGGTTGTACGCGGTCGCCCCGCTCCACCCGGGCGCCGCCTTGCGGGCCGCCTGCACCGCGTCCCGCACGTCCTTGCGCGACCCCCGGCAGGCGTTCGCCCACGGCTTGCCCTTGTCGTCCACGACCAGGTACGACCGCCCCGACTCGGTCCGTGGGAACTTCCCCCCGATGTACAGCTTGTAGGTCTTGCGCACGTCCAGCCGTTCGCCCTCGCCCACCGCCGCCTCCACCATCCCGTGCACGGGTCGTGTCGTCCCTCGGGTCGACCATCCCACGGTAGTCCTCGACCCGCAGATAGTGACACCGCAACCTCACGCCCGGCGATCCTCAATCTCGGCGCTGCCCTGAGGTCGGTGTCCGTCGACATGATGAGCCGCCGTTGCCGCGCTGATTCAGGCCCCAGCGGCCAAGCTTGGGGATCGCCGCTATTGCCAGCAGCCGGCCGTGGCCGGGTCGACGACCTGACCGTCGGTACGGTGAAACGCCGACGACCAAGAGGTCGGAGACAGCGTCAGCCGGAGCACCCCGTAGTGATCATCGTCGCGGTAGCGGGAGCCTGCCCGCGGCGGCGTCGAGAAGCGGTACAGGCTGTTGCCCCCGGTACCGACGACGAACGCCCGGACCCCGGCGCCGTAGTCCATCAGCTGGCCGAGGGGATGCAGCGGGCCGAAGCGCTGATAGACGTGGTTGTGGCCGGCGAGCACCAGATCGGCGTGGGCGGCATACAAGGCGTTCCAGAAGTACTGGGTCCGCGGGTCGTCCCGGTGCCCGGCCGGGTCGGTGTACCGCGGGTGATGCCAATAGGCCAGCGTGCACCGCTTGGCGTTGCCCTCCAGGTCGGCCTGCAGCCACCTGACCTGGGCAGAGTCCTGATCGCAGGACGGCGCGCCCGCAGCCCCGCAGTTGGAGTTGAGCGCGATGAGGTGCCAGGCGCCCAGGTCGAACGAGTAGTAGCCCTTGGCGGGATCACCGGCCAGCCGGCCGAAGTAGCCGAAGTAGCCGGCCGCCCCGCCGGCCGGGTCGCTGTAGTCATGGTTCCCCGGCGAGGGGTGGGTCCTGGCCTTGAACCGTCCCCACGACCCGGCGTAGCCGGACCGGCTGCCGAAGTCGGCCAGCTCCCCCCTGGGATACTGGTGGTCGCCGAGGGTGAGCACGGCGGTCGGGTCGGCGTCCAGGATGAGGTCGCTGGTGGCGACGTCGTTGTCCTTGCTGGCGCTGGGGTCGGGAGAGATGTCGCCGGCGGCCATGACCGTGACCGTCGCTTGGGCCTGGCTCCCCGCCGACGCCCGCGATGCGACCCCGAGCCCGGCGGCGGGCGTGAGCAGCACGGCAAGCAGCAGCCAGACGGCCAGCAGGACGAGTTGGCGTCGAGCCATACAGCCCGGACCTCTCAAGACGGCCAGAGGACCGTCACAGCTTCGGGGTCAGCGGTGTCGGGAGTCGGGAGAAACCAGCCGCAGGCAACACCAGGACAGCCTCCGGAACGGTGTCATCCAAGCCCCCAGAGTAGATCGCTGGGATCCCGCGATCCAGGTCTCCCGCGAAGGCCGAGTGGCCTACTACCCAGTGTGCGGCGCACCGCACCTGGATCACGGGGGACGGCCGAGGGCGGCTAGGACAGGTCGAGGTAGGCGGCCAGGCCGTGGCGGCCGCCCTCGCGGCCGAAGCCGGACTCGCGGTAGCCGCCGAAGGGCGAGGTGGGGTCGAAGCGGTTGAAGGTGTTGGCCCACACGACCCCGGCCCGCATGCGGTTGGCCAGGTCGAGGATGCGGCTGCCCTTGTCGGTCCAGACCCCGGCCGACAGTCCGTAGGGGGTGTTGTTGGCCTTCTCCACCGCCTCGTCGGGGGTGCGGAAGGTCAGCACCGACAGGACCGGCCCGAAGATCTCCTCCTGGGCGATCCGGTAGGACTGGGCGACGTGGGTGAACACGGTGGGGCGGAACCAGAAGCCGCGCTGGGGCAGCTCGCAGGGGGCCTGCCAGGCCTGGGCGCCGTCGGCCTCGCCGGAGGCGACCAGCTCGGTGATCTTGTCCAGCTGGGCGCGGGAGTTGATGGCCCCGACGTCGGTGTTCTTGTCCAGCGGGTCGCCGACCCGCAGGGTCGCCATGCGCCGCTTCAGCTTGTCGACCAGCGGCTCGGCGATCGACTCCTGGACCAGCAGGCGCGACCCGGCGCAGCACACGTGGCCCTGGTTGAAGTAGATGCCGTTGACGATCCCCTCGACCGCCTGGTCGAGCGGGGCGTCCTCGAACACGATGTTGGCCGCCTTGCCGCCCAGCTCCAGGGTGAGCCTCTTGCCCGACCCGGCCAGGGTGCGCTGGATCGCCTTGCCGACCTCGGTCGAGCCGGTGAAGGCGACCTTGTCGACGCCGGCGTGGCCGACCACGGCCGCCCCGGTCGCCCCGGCGCCGGTGAGGATGTTGACCACGCCCTCGGGCAGCTCGGCCTCCAGGAGGACCTCGCCCAGGCGCAGGGCGGTCAGCGGGGTCGTCTCGGCCGGCTTGAGGACGACGGTGTTGCCGGCGGCCAGGGCCGGGGCGAGCTTCCAGGCGGCCATCAGCAGGGGGAAGTTCCAGGGGATGACCTGGGCGGCGACCCCGAGCGGGGCCGGGCGGCGGCCGGGGAAGGCGTAGTCGAGCTTGTCGGCCCAGCCGGCGTGGTAGAAGAAGTGGGCCGCGGCCAGGGGCACGTCGACGTCGCGGGACTCCTTGATCGGCTTGCCGCCGTTCATGGTCTCCAGCACGGCGAACTCCCGCGCCCGTTCCTGCAGGACCCGCGCGATCCGGTAGAGGTACTTGGCCCGCTCCGCCCCCGGCATCCGCGACCACACCTTGGTGTAGGCGGCCCGGGCCGCCTTGACGGCCGCGTCCACGTCCTCCTCGCCGGCCTCGGAGACCTCGGCCAGGACCTCCTCGGTGGCCGGGTTGATGGTCTTGAAGCGCCGCTCGGACAGCGGCTCGACCCACCGCCCGCCGATCAGCAGCCCGTGGTCGGCCCGCAGCTTGACGTGGTCGGTCGCCTCGGGCGCGGGCGCGTAGTCGAGCCCCCCGAACCGGGCCGGCGCCCGATCGGTCCGCCGTTCCAGCTGCTCTGCCATGGCGCTCCCTTGTTGATCGGGGGCTACCGCTTCGCTCCTTGAGCCCCCCGAACCCCTAGTCCTTGGTGAAGTAGTCGCCCGACTGGTAGCGGCCGGTGCGTTCCTTGGCCAGCTGCATGAGGCAGTCGTTGAGGAGGCTGGAGGCGCCGAGGCGGAACCAGTCGGGGGTGAGCCAGTCGGGGCCGAGGGTCTCGTTGACCAGGACCAGGTGCTGGATGGCCTGCTTGGCCGTGCGGACGCCGCCGGCCGGCTTCATGCCGACCATGCGGCCGGTGCGGTCGTGGAAGTCGCGGATCGCCTCCAGCATGACCAGGGCCACCGGGAGGGTGGCGGCCGGCTGGATCTTGCCGGTGGAGGTCTTGATGAAGTCGGCCCCGGCGGCCATGGCCAGGACGCTGGCCCGGCGGACGTTGTCGAGGGTGCCGAGCTCGCCCGTCTCCAGGATCACCTTGAGATGAGCCTGGCCGCAGGCCTCCTTGACGACCACGATCTCCTCGAACACCTCCTGGTGGCGGCCGGCCAGGAAGGCGCCCCGGTTGATCACCATGTCGACCTCGTCGGCGCCGGCCTCAACGGCCTCGGCCACGTCGGCCAGGCGCACGGCCAGCGACGCCTGGCCGCTGGGGAAGGCGGTGGCGACCGAGGCGACCTTGACCCCCGACCCGGCAAGGGCCGCCTTGGCGGTGGCGACCAGCGACGGGTAGACGCAGACGGCGGCCACCGGCGGGACCTCGGGGTCGGACGGGTCGGGGCGGCGGGCCTTGGAGCAGAGGGCCTCGACCTTGCCGACCGTGTCCGACCCCTCGAGGGTGGTCAGGTCCATCACGGCAACGGCCAGGCGCAGGGCGGCGACCTTGGAGTCCTTCTTGATGCTCCGCTTGGCCAGGGTGGCGGCCCGCTCCTCGGCCCCCACCTGGTCGACGGCGAAGCGGCTGAGCAGCGGGCCGAGGGCGACCTGCTGCAGGAAGCCGCTGCCGGCCTCGGCGAGCCGCACGGGGGTGGTGGCCATGGTCGCCTCATTGTAGCGGCGGGGCTGTCACCATCTGTGCCGGAGGGACGGAGACCGGCGCCCGAGGAGGAACCCGACGATGCGGACCATGGCCAAGGCGGTCGTCCTGCTGCTGGTCGTGGCCTTCGTGGCCGGGGTGTGGGACGCGCGCTATGGGAACGACCAGCCGCCGGCGGGCTCGGGGCCGCCGTTCCGGACGGCGCCGGTCGAGCGGAACCGGGCCAGCCGCCCGGCGCCGGAGCTGGTCTCGGTCGCGACCAGCGAACGGGACGGGTACGACCGGGTGCTGTTCACCTTCCGGGGCGCGGCCCCCGGCTACCAGGTCCGCTACGTGTCCCGGGTCACCGACCAGGCCGGCCGGAGGCTGGCCCTGGACGGGCAGGCGTTCCTGGCCGTGGTGTTCGAGCCGGCCCGGGCCCGCGACCCCGGCGGCCAGGCCACCTTCGCCAGCGGCGACCTCGAGCCCGGCTCCCCGGCCCTGCGCCAGGTGCGCTTCGCCGGCGACTTCGAGGGCCAGGTGTCCTTCGGGATCGGCGTGGCCGACCGCGGCGGCTTCCGGGTCTCCGAGCTCCGCGACCCGGCCCGGGTCGCGGTCGACGTCCGCTAGGACGCAGATCCGGCCCCGGGAATCCCCCAGAGGAGCGGCCGGTTCCAGGGTCAGCCCCAGAACAGGTTGTGGGCGGTGAACAGGGCGGCCGGGTCCCAGGCGACCCGGGGGCCGCGGTGCATCCGGACGGTGCGGTAGCGCTCGGCGAAGCCGGCCGACTGAAGGGCCTCGACGGCCGCGGTGTTGGCGGCGGGCACCGAGAGCGCGACCTGGTCCCCGGGCGCGGCCCGGACGGCGTCCAGGAGGGCGAGGCCGGTTCCGGGGTCGGCGGCGACGGTGGCCCCGCCCGACCGCCACGGCGAGGCCAGGTGGTAGCCGAGCGGCCGGCCGTCGCGTACCGCGACCAGGCCGCCGGCCGGCCACAGGGCGGTCAGCAGCCGCCGGCGGTCCTCGCCGGTGACGGCCCGGTCGATGGCCAGCACCGCCTCCAGGTCGGCCGCCCGTCCGGCCCGGATCCCCGGCGCCGCCCCGGAGGCGCGGGCCAGGGTGGGGCCGCTGAGGGTCACATACGCGGTCTCGGGGACGAAGCCGAGCCGCTCGTAGACGGGCCGCCCCAGGGCGGTGGCGTGCAGCAGCACGCTGGTGACGCCCCGCTCCTCCAGGAACCCGATGATGGCCTCGGTGAGGGCGCCGCCCAGCCCGGCCCGGCGGTGCGCCGGGGCCACGGCCACGCCCCCGACCCAGCCGGTGCCGGCGAACACCGCCCCGGCGGCCACCCCGGCCAGCTCGTCCCCGGCCTCGGCGACCACGACCTCGCCGTCCAGCCGGGCCCGGGCGAACCCCACCACCCCGGCCAGCCGGGCTCCGAACCCGGCCTGCTCGTACAGCGGCCCCAGCCGGGCCAGGTCCTGGGGCCGGGCCGGCCGGATCAACGCGGAGGGGCGCTGGTGGGCTCGACCCGGGGCCTGCCGGCGGGGTCGGCCACGGCACCGAAGCGGCGGTGGCGGCCCTGGTAGACCCGGAGGGCGTCGAACAGCTCCTGGCGGTTGAAGTCGGGCCACAGCACCGGGGTGAAGTGGAGCTCGGCGTAGGCGATCTGCCAGAGCAGGAAGTTGGAGATCCGGTACTCGTTGGAGGTGCGGATGAGCAGGTCGACATCCGGCATGTCGGACGCGTAGAGGTGCCGGGCGATGGCCCGCTCGTCGATGCGGCGGGGGCCGCGGCCCTCGCGGACCTCGGCGGCCAGGGCCTGCACGGCCCGGGCCAGCTCGTCGCGGCCGCCGTAGTCGAGGGCGACGGCCAGGGTCATGCGGGTGTCGCCGGCGGTGAGGCCCTCGGCCTCCTCGATGCGGCGGCGGACGTGGCCGGGGATGCGGTCGCGCCGGCCGATGAAGCGGATCCGGACCTCGCGCTCGTGCAGCTCGTGGGAGCGGCGGACCAGCAGCGACTCGTTGAAGTTCATCAGGAACCGGACCTCGGAGGCCGGCCGGCGCCAGTTCTCGGTGGAGAAGGCGTACACGGTCAGCCAGGACAGCCCGGCGTCAAGGGCCCCCTCGACGGTGTCGAACAGGGCCGCCTCCCCCGCCTCGTGGCCTTTGTTGCGGGGCAGGCCCCTGGCCCCGGCCCAGCGGCCGTTGCCGTCCATGACGATGGCCACGTGGTCGGGCACGGCCTTGGGGTCGAGGCCGGGCGGCAGCGCCCGCGGGTTGCGGCTCGGCATCAGCGGGCCACCAGCGGGTAGGCGCGCAGGCGCCGGTCCAGGTGGTACTCGACGTAGCCCTTGACCAGGGCGCCGGCCTCGCGCCGGGACACGGGGGCGGGATCGCGCTGCCCGGTGGTGTCCAGGTCGTCGCCGAGCAGGGCGGCCAGCAGCGGCATGGTGGCGGCGTCCAGGTTCGACTCCTCGCCGGTGCGGCAGCGCTCGCACAGCCCGCCGCCGCGGGCGATGGAGAAGCAGCGCGGCGGCTGCTCCTTGGCCCCGCAGCCGGCGCACTCGGCCAGCGCCGGCCGGTAGCCCTCAAGGGCCATCAGCTTGAGCAGGAAGGCGTCGAGCACCACCGACGGGTCGCGGGGGCCGCCGTCCAGGGCCCGCAGGGCCCGGACCAGCAGCAGGTACAGCCGGATGGCGGTCTCGCGCTCCTGGGCGACCTGGTCGACCGCCTCCAGCATGGCCGTGCCGGCGACCACCCGGTCGTAGTCCTCCCGCAGGGCCCGGAACGGGCTGATGACCTCGGCCTGGGTGACGATGTCGAGCTCGCGCCCCCGGTACAGCGACAGGTCGACGTGGCTGAACGGCTCCAGGCGGCCGCCAAAGCGCGACTTGGTCTTGCGCACCCCCTTGGCGACCGCCCTGACCTTGCCCTCGCCCTGGGTGAGGAACACGACGATGCGGTCGGCCTCGCCGAGCTTCCAGGTCCGCAGCACGACGCCCTGCTCGCGGTAGAGGTTCATTCCGCCCAGTCTATCCGGGCGCGGCGACGGGCAGGGGCGCCTCGGCGACCGTGCCCGCGACCACCGCGAGGCGCCGGCCCAGGCGCAGGTTGGCCAGCAGCCGCCGGTCGTGGCTGACCACCACCAGGGTGCCGTCGTAGCCCCCCAGGGCCCGTTCCAGCTCCTCGATGGCGTCCAGGTCGAGGTGGTTGGTGGGCTCGTCGAGCAGCAGGAGGTTGGTGCCCAGGGCGACCAGCACGGCCAGGCCGGCCCGGGAGCGCTCGCCCGGCGACAGCGCCGCCTCGGGCCTGCTCAGGTGCTCGGCGCCCAGGTCGAACTTGGCCAGCAGCGACCGCGCCTCCTCGACCGGCAGCTCGGTCCGCTCCCGGACCGCGTCCAGCAGCGTCCCCTCGCCCGGGGCGCGGTCCTGGCCGAGGTGGCCGACGACCACCCCCGACCCCAGCCGGACCGTGCCCGCGGCCGGGCGCAGCTCACCGGTCAGCAGGCCGAGCAGGGTCGACTTGCCGGCGCCGTTGGGGCCGGTCAGGGCGAGGCGGTCGCGCCAGCGCAGCTCCAGGTCGACCGGGCCCAGCCGGAAGCCGCCCCGCTCGACCACGGCCCCGGCCAGGCTGGCCACGACCTCGCCGCTGCGCCGGCCGGCCTGCAGCGACAGGCGCAGGTCCCAGCCCTCCCAGGGCTTGGAGGGGTCGCCAAGGCGCTCCAGGCGCCGCTCGATCGCCTTGGCCCTGGTCGCCCCGGCGGTGGCCCGCTCCTTGCGCCGGCCGGCCAGGGCCTTGTCGTTGTCGGTGCGGCGCTCGCCCCGGCGGCTGACCGCCCACGCCCGCTTCTGGCGGGCCGCCTCCTCCAGCCGGGCCCGCTCGGCCCGGGCCTCGTCGTAGTCGGCGTAGGCCTGCTCGCGCCGGCGGCGGCGCTCCTCGACGTAGGCGTCGTAGCCGCCGCCGTACTCGGTCAGGCGGCGGCTGTGCAGGTCGAGCTCGGCGATCCGGGTGGTGGTGGCGGACAGGAAGGCCCGGTCGTGGCTGACCAGCACCACTGGCCGCTCCTCGGCGGCCAGGAACCGCTCCAGGCGGGCCAGGCCGTCGAAGTCGAGGTTGTTGGTCGGCTCGTCCAGCAGGAGCACGTCGAAGCGGGCGAGCAGGACGGCGGCCAGCCCGGCCTTGACCCGCTGGCCGCCCGACAGCCGGGCCAGGGGGACCTCGAGGACGGCGGGGTCGAGGCCGACGTCGGCCAGGACCCGCGGGGCGCGGGTGTCGTGGTCGTCGCCGCCGAGGGCGAGGAAGCGGGCCAGGGCGTCGTCGTAGGCCTCCAGCTCATGGCGGCCCGGGTGCTCGCCGACGGCCCGCAGGGCGGCCTGCATGGCCTCCTCGGCGACGGCCAGCCCGGTGCGGCGGCGCAGGTAGGCGGCGGTGGTCTCGCCGGCCAGGGGGTCGGGCTCCTGGGCCAGGTAGCCGACGGTGAGGCCGGGAGGGGAGCGCTCCACCGTCCCGGCGGTCGGGGCCTCCCGGCCGGCCAGGCAGCGCAGCAGGGTCGACTTGCCGGCGCCGTTGCGGCCCAGCACCCCGATGCGGCTGGTCCCGTCGACGACCAGGTCGACCCCGTCGAGCACGACCTGGGGGCCGCGGACCACGGTGAGGTTCCGGGCGGCGAGCATGCCCTCAGCCTGGCACGGCCGAGGGACCGGCGCGACCTGGTATCAGGTGGGGCGGACGACCAGGGCCCGGGCGCGGCGGAACAGGGTGGCCAGGCGGCGGGGCCGGGGCTCGGGGTCGAGGGCGGCCGGGGCGTCGGCGAGCTGGCGCTCGGGGGCCTGGGGGCCGTTGGCGCGGGCCTCGTGGATCAGCTGGGTGACGACGAGAGCGTGACGCATGGTGGTCTCCTCACTGGCGGTGACGCTCGCAACCCTTGCCTGGTCAGGATGACCGGCGGCCCCGGCCGCGGCCGTGCCGCCGGTCACCGGGCGGATGTGACGTCCGGCACCCGCCAGGGGCTTGCCTCCCTCACCCCGGAGGCACAAGCTCGACCCGACCGCTCCGGAGGAGGGCAGCATGCAGGTCCAGCCACAGCGCTCGGCCCTCGGGGTGCGCGACCCGGCGGTGCTGGAGCCCTACCTGGAGCGCCGCCGCTACGCCGGCGGGCAGCGGATCATGGCCCAGGGGACTCCGGGCACCGAGTGCTACCTGATCACCGGCGGCGAGGTCCGCCTCGAGGTGGAGCGGCCCGACTTCGACTCCGACGGGGTCATCGCCTACCTGGGGCCGGGCATGCTGTGCGGCGAGTTCAGCCTGCTCGACGGCCAGCCCCGCTCGGCCAGCGCCTACGCCCACACCGAGGTGACCGCCCTGGTCCTGTCCGAGGGCGGCCTGGGGCGGCTCTGCGCCGACGACCCGCCGACCGGGCTGGCCGTGCTCCGGGCCCTGGGCCGCGACGCCGCCGCCAAGGCCCGGGAGACCCGCGGCCATCTCGAGGAGTACGTGTTCGCGGCCGACATCGACCCGGCCGTCGACGAGGCCGTGGCCCGGGCCGCGGCCGCCCAGGCCGAGCTGGCCGGCTGGCCCGAGGACCGGGTGGAGGCGCTGCTGGACGACGTTGCCGGCGCCGTCGCCGGCCAGGCCGGGACGCTGGCCGCGGCCACCGTGGCCGAGACGGGGATCGGCAACGTCGCCGACAAGACCTTCAAGAACCGCTTCGCCAGCCTGGAGGTGAACCGGACCCTCCAGGGCCGCCCCGGGATCGGCCCCCGCCCCCCCGGCGACCGCGGCGTCACCGAGATCGCCAGCCCCGTCGGGGTGGTGCTCGGCCTGATCCCGATGACCAACCCGGTGGCCACCCTGGTCTTCAAGACCCTGATCTGCCTCAAGTCCCGCAACGCCCTGATCGTCAGCCACCACCCGGCCGCCGCCGGGGTCGGCGCCCGCACCGTGACCCTCATCGGGGAGGTGCTGGCCGCCCACGGGGCGCCGGTGGCGCTGCTCCAGTCGGTCGAGCGGGCCAGCCGCACCCGGACGGCCATGTTCATGCGCCACCCCCAGGTGGCGCTGATCCTGGCCACCGGCGGCACGGCCATGGTCCGGGCCGCCTACAGCTCGGGCACCCCGGCCATCGGCGTTGGCTCGGGCAACGTGCCCGCCCTGGTCTGCGCCGACGCCGACCCGGTGGCGGCGGCCGGCGCGGTGGTCGAGAGCAAGGCCTTCGACCACGGCATCGTCTGCGGCTCCGAGGACAACCTGGTCGTCGACGCCGGCATCGCCACCCCGTTCCTGGCCGCCCTGGAGGCGGCCGGGGCGGCGGTCTGCTCGGAGGAGGAGGCGGCCAGGGTGGCCGCCGCCGTCTTCGACCCCGGCGACGGGCACCTGCGCCGCGAGGCCCTCGGCCAGCCGGCCCAGGCGATCGCCACCGCGGCCGGGGTCGGGCGCGACCGGCCGGTCCGGGTGCTGGTCCTGCCCCTGGCCCTCGACCAGGTCGACGGCCCCCTCGGCCGGGAGAAGCTGGCCCCGCTGCTGTCGCTGTTCCGGGTCCCCGGCACCGAGGAGGGGCTGGCCGTCTGCCAGCGGCTGCTGGCCAACCAGGGGGCCGGCCACACGGCCGTGATCCACACCGGCGACCAGGCCCTCCAGCAGCGCTTCGCCGAGGAGGTCCCGGCCAGCCGCATCCTGGTCAACGGGCCGGCCACCCACGGCTGCATCGGCGTCGGCAACGGCCTGACGCCGTCGCTGACCCTTGGCTGCGGCACCTTCGGCGGCAACTCGACCACCGACAACGTCACCTACACCAACCTGCTCAACATCAAGCGGCTGGCCCGGCCGTTCATCGGATCCGGGTGACCGCCTGCTGGCTGTACTCCCGGGTCTCGCCGATCACCACGTCGTCGGGCTCGCGCTCGGTGCGCACGTAGCGTGGACTCGGTGGCCGACCTGGTCGACGGCGTCGCCGGCCGCTCCGGCGGTCAGGGGCGCTCGAGCCAGAACGGGCTGGCGTAGGCGATCGCCCGGCCCAGGCGGGCCAATTCGCCGGTGGCCCGCGGGTCGGGCGGCTCGGCGGGGTCGGTGACCCGCACGACCACCCAGTCGCCGTCGGCCGGGTCGAGGTCGAGCTCGAAGGCGGTCACCGGGTCGCCGGGGCCGCCGAGAGCGACCTCCAGGGTGCCGGCCAGGGCCGGCAGCCGGTCCCCGGGCCGCAGGACCTGCAGCGACAGCCGCCGGCCCTGCCAGGCCTCGCCCCGGTCCAGGTCGACCTCGATCCGGACCGGGCCGCCGGGGTGGGCCACGGCGGTGCCCATGCGGGCCCGCTCCCCCGCCCCGGCGGCGCCCCCGGCCAGCGAGGTCAGGGCGGCGTCGAGCCGCAGGCCCTTGACCCGGCTGGCGAAGAACCGCCGGGCGGCCAGCGCCTCCAGCACCCCGGCCCGGGTCAGCTCCCGCACCCACAGCCCGGCCCGGCCCTTGCCATCCGGGCGGCCCCAGTCGGCCCCGTGCTCGTCGGTCACGCCCAGCAGCCCGACCCGCCAGCCGGCGTTCAGGCACTGGTTGAGCGGCGACTCCACCCCGCGGTCGGTGCCTTTGAGCAGGTAGTCCTCGAACTTGTTGAACAGCTCCAGGCTGACCAGGCGTGCCGCCAGGGCCGGCCGGTAGCCGAAGCCGGCGAAGCGCAGCCGGCCGGTGCCGGGGTGGTTGAACCCGATCAGGCCGTCGTCGCCGTGCTCCTCCAGCCAGTGCCAGAACCGGCCCATGGTCGGGGCGGTGCGCAGCGGGTCGGTGAAGCTCCGGCCGTTCCAGACGTTCATGTGGCCCTGGGCATAGTGCGACCACTCGAAGCCGTGCAGGGCCACGAACTCCCCGTCGGCGTTGGCCGCCTCGGCCAGGGCGATCGTCTGGCGCCAGGCGCGGCCGTCGATCCCGGTCCAGCCGGGCGCCTTGAACCGGTCGAGGAACAGCGACGCCCAGCGGCTGTGGTCGGTCAGGGCGGCCACGTCCAGGCCCGCCTCCCGCATCGAGGCGAAGGCCAGCCGGGGGTCCCCGGCCCCGTCCGACAGCCGGGTGTGGTTGTGCAGGTCGGCGTGGGCCAGCCAGCAGCCGGGGAACAGCCGCGACACCCGGCTGGTCCCCCAGGCGTCGGGCAGCTCGAGGCGTTCGGATGGCGGCCGCATGGGGCGACGATATCGCGGGCGAGGGGTTGATCCATATGCGGTATCTGCCCAGTATGTATGGTATTGCCGGCCTTCGCGTACCCGGCCGCCGCCTCCAGAGGGACCACCGCACCCGCTGGAGCCTCCGCCTGCGGCTGTCGTTCGCCCTGCTCACGGGCCTCATCGGCGCTCCCGGCGCCGCCTACGGGCTGGGCCTGAGATCCACACCCTGCCCCGCGGGGCGACAACGCACGGCCACCGAGGTCCGCTTCCGCTAGCCTGCCCGGTGTGCGCTCCTATGTGGTGACCGGCGGCGGCCGGGGGGTCGGCCGGGCGCTGGTCGAGCGGCTCCTCGGCGACGACGACGTGGTGGTCGCGATCGAGCTCGACCCGGCCGCCCTGGCCTGGGTCGACGGCCACCCCGCGGGCGACCGGGTCCTCGGGGTGGCCGGCGACGCCGCCGACGAGGCCGTCTGCGGCCGGGCCGCCGACCTGGCCGGGGCGGCGGCGCCGCTGGCCGGGTGGGTCAACAACGCCGCCGTGTTCCGGGACGCCTCGCTCCACGCCGACCCGCCCGCGGCCGTGCTGGAGCTGATCGGCCTCAACCTGGCCCCGGTGGTGGTCGGGTGCGCGACCGCGGTCCGCCGGTTCCTGGCCGCCGGCACCGGCGGGGCGATCGTCAACGTCTCCTCCCACCAGGCCCGCCGGGCCGTCCCCGGCGCCCTCCCCTACGCCACGGCCAAGGCGGCCACCGAGGGCCTCACCCGCGCCCTGGCCGTCGACTACGGTCCCAGGGGCATCCGGGTCAACGCCGTCGCCCTCGGCTCGATCGACACCGAGCGCTACCAGGCCCTGCTGGCCGGCCAGGGCCCGGACGGGGCGGCCCGGACCCGGGAGGAGATGCGGCTGCTCCACCCGGTCGGCCGGGTCGGGCGGCCCGAGGAGGTCGCGGCCGTGGTCGCCCACCTCCTGTCGGAGGAGGCCAGCTTCGTCAACGGGGCCATTGTCCCGGTCGACGGCGGCCGCTCCGTCCTGGGCCGCGACCCGGAGGCCAGGGAGGGCTAGCCGCCGGTGGCCGAGAAGTGCATGAAGTCCCGAGGCGACCGCCAGATGCCGCCCCAGGTCCAGCCGAGGTCGGCGAAGGCGGCGGTCACGGGGTCGCCGGGGCGGATCATGCCCGGGCGGCGGTCGGCCCGGTCCAGGTAGGCGCCGGCCAGCTCGGGCAGGACCAGGTCGCCGCGCCGGTAGGGGTTCTGGAACGGGTTGACGTCCACGGCCAGGCCGTAGGCATGGGCCGACCAGCGGGCCTGCTTGCGGGCGGCGCGGCACACGAAGGCGGCCGTGTTGTTGCCGTCGCCGGTCGGGTGGGCCTCCAGGTCGGCCCCGGTGACCAGCCGCATCTCCTCGATCGGGAACCGGGCCCGGTAGAGGCGGGCGAAGGCGGCGACGACCCCGGCCGCGACCCGTTCGTGGACGACCAGCTCGCCGGTGTGGGGCCGCCCGTCGAAGCCCCGGAAGCTCACCGTCACATAGCGCAGGTCGGCCAGGCCGACCGGGCAGCCGGGCCGCCAGGTCGTCCCCATCCGGGCCCGCACGGCCGGGCTGATCGGCCGCACCGAGGACCGGAACCGCCCCCCGGGCGGCGGGGGCAGCCGGTCCAGGGTCGGCAGCCGCCGCACCCGCAGCGCCGCCGGGGTCGGCCCGACCTCCCCGAACCCGTCGGGCCGCAACGGCAGCGGCCGGGCCCCCACCCGCCACACCGGCGCCGGGGGCGGACGGGTGGTCGGAGGCGGACGGGTGGTCGGGGCGCCGCCGGGAGGCTGTGGATCGCCGGGGGGCTGTGGATTCCCGCCAGCACCGGCTCCGCCGCCGGAGGTAGCCTCCCCCACCGGGGGACCCGACGACGGCGGGCCGGGCTGGGGCGTGCCCGGCTGCGGCGTCCCCGGCTGGGTGCAGGCGCCGAGCATCGCACAGGCGGTCACGACCAGCCAGACCAGCAACGCCAGGGTCAGGCGGACCCGCACCCACGCCTCCGGGAACTCACAGAAGCGACACGCCCTGGGGGCGGAAGCGGTTGGCGTCGGTGCCGGCTTCGGCCCGGATCACGTGCATGACGGCGTTGATCAGGGCCAGGTGGGTGAACGCCTGCGGGAAGTTGCCGAGGTGGCGGCCGCTGCGCGGGTCGATCTCCTCGGCGTACAGCTGCAGCGGGCTGGCGTACGACAGCAGCTTCTCGCACAGCTGCCGGGCCCGAGCGACCTCGCCGATCTCGACCAGGGCCGACACCAGCCAGAACGAGCAGATGGTGAAGGTCCCCTCCTCGCCCGCGAAGCCGTCGTCGGTCTCCTCGACCCGGTAGCGCAGCACCAGCTCGTCCACGGTCAGCTCGTCGGCGATGGCGAGCACGGTGTCGCGGATCCGCGGGTCGTCCGGGGGCAGGAACCGCAGCAGCGGCATCAGCAGCACCGAGGCGTCCAGGGCGGTGGTGTCGTAGTGCTGCACGAACACGCCCCGCTCGTCGGTCCCGCGCTCGCAGACGTCGGCGTGGATCTCCTCGGCCGCCTTGCGCCAGGTGGCGGCCAGGTCCTTGTCCCCGTGGAGCTGGGCCAGGCGGGCGCCCCGGTCGCAGGCCACCCAGCACATCAGCTTGGAGGAGGTGAAGTGCCGCGGCGGCCCCCGGACCTCCCAGATCCCCTGGTCGGGCTTGTTCCAGTTGACGATGGCGCACTCGACCGCCCGCTTGAGCAGCGGCCACACCCGCTCGGGCAGGTAGTCCCGGGACTTGGTGTGCAGGTAGACCGAGTCGAGCACGGCCCCCCAGACGTCGTGCTGGTTCTGGGTGGCGGCCGCGTTGCCGATCCGGACCGGCCGGGAGTCCTCGTAGCCGCTCAGGTGGTCCAGCTCCTGCTCGGGCAGCTCCTCCTCGCCCCCGACCCCGTACATGATCTGGAGCTCGTCCTCCTCCGAGCAGACGTCGGCCACGAAGTAGAAGAAGTCGTTGGCCTCGCGCTCGAACCCGAGGGTGTACAGGCCCCAGAGCATGAAGGTGGCGTCGCGGATCCAGGTGTAGCGGTAGTCGTAGTTGCGCTCGCCGCCGGGGGTCTCGGGCAGGGAGGTGGTGGCCGCGGCCAGCAGCGCCCCGGTCGGGGCATAGGTCAGGCCCTTGAGGGTGAGGGCGCTGCGCTGCAGATACGACTGCCAGGGGTGCTCGGGGAACACGCCCTGGTTGATCCAGCCCCGCCAGAACTCGGCCGTCCGCTCCATCCGCTCGAAGGCCTCGTCGGTGGTGGCCGGCGGGGTTCGCTCGGCCCAGTACTCCTCCGAGGCCGACCACTGCGAGCGCGGCCAGCACAGGGCGGCGAAGGCCCGGTCGCCCTCGCGCAGGGTGGTGCGGGCGTGGGCGCCGCGGCCCTCGAAGCCGACCCGCAGGTCGGTGACCAGCCGCAGCTGGACGTCGCCCTCGCCGCCGTGGGCGATCGCCTCCCCGTAGCCCTGGCCGGAGTACTCCCAGGCGGCCTCCGTGCGGCCGTAGTCGAACACCGGCTCGCAGTCCAGGCTCAGCTCGACGTTGCCGATGATGCACCTCACGGTGCGCAGCAGGATGTGCTCGGCCTCGTAGTCGGTCGGTGGCCGGCGGTGGGTGCCGGAGCGGCGCTGCTGGTGGTACCAGGGGCCGATGCACATGGCGTCGCGGACCACGATCCAGCCGCCGCGGGCCCGCCAGGTCGTCTCCAGGACCAGCGTGCCCGGCAGGTAGCGCCGCCCCGCCGGCACCCTGACCCCGGTCGGGCCGAGCCGGAAGCTGCCGGCGGCCCGGTCGAGCATGGAGGCGAACACGCTGCGGCCGTCGGGCCGGGGCGAGCACAGCCACTCGATGTTGCCGCTGGCCGCGACCAGGGCGTTGGTCTCGCAGTCGGACAGGAAGGCGTACTCGGCGATGGGCGGGAAGGGGCTCGACCCGTCGACCCCGTCCGGTTCGAACGGCGTCTGCCGCCCGACGGCCACCTCGGACCCCTCGGTCCGGCCGGTCGGGTTGCTCCTGGCCATGGTCTCTATGGTCTGCCCAGCTTCAGGCGCTGGCAATCAGCTCCGCCAGGGCGTCGCCGGTGGCCAGGGCGCGTCCCCCCTCCCAGGCCGCGGCCAGGGTGGCCGGGTCGAGGGCGGCCCGGACGGCCTCGGCGGCCAGATCGGCCTCGCGGGCCTCCCCGCCGATCGGGACCACGCCGGCGCGCGCGCGGGCCGCCTCGGCGGCGGCCAGCCGGCGCGCGGCCAGCTCGGGCCGGCCCCGGCCGATCGCGGCCAGGGCCGCGCCGGTCAGGACCAGGGCCACGGTCGTCGCCTGGGGCGCGGCGACCAGGAGGGCGGCCGCCTCCTGCAGGTGCGCCTCGGCCTCGTCGAGGTCGCCGAGGCGGGCCTCGGCGCAGGCGAGCGAGGCGAGGGTGTAGGGGACGCTCCAGCCGACCAGCTCCTGGACGATGGGCAGCGCCTCCCGGTGCAGGTGGCGAGCGCGTTCCAGGTCGTCGCGGGCCCGTGCGACGCCGCCCATCTCGTTGTACAGGTGGGCGAACCCGCGCCGCTCCCCGAACCGGCGGATCCGGTCGGCCGCCTCGACGCGCAGGACGGCCGCCCGGGCATCGTCGCCCTGGAGGGCGACCATGGTGCCGAGCCGCACGATCGAGGCCAGCTGCACCCACCCCGGCCCCACGTCGCCGGCGGCGACCAGGGCGGCCTCGTAGGCGGCCGCCGCCCCGTCGACGTCGCCCCGGGCGCTGGCCAGCTCCGCCCTGGTCACCTGCGCCTGGGCCAGCCCCCACTGGTCATCGAGGGCCTGGAACCGCTCCAGGGCCCGCCGGCCCGCCGCCTCGCCCCGCTCCGAGAGCCCGTGGAGGTAGGCCTCCAGGGCGAACCGGGACTGGCCCGCGAAGGCCTCGCCCCAGGGGTCGCCCAGCTCCCTGAAGGTCGCCTCGGCCTGCTCGACCAGACGGATGGCGTCGGCGTTGGGGCCGAACCGCTGCAGCCCCACCCAGGCCGACAGCAGCTGGGAGAAGGCGACCCCCCAGCGGTCCCCGAACCGCTCGAACAGCTCCTGGCTGCGCTGGACGGCGTCGGTGGCGGCCGCGGTCGGGGTCATCGCCACCGCGAGCATGGCGCTCGCCTGCAGCGCCCTGGCCAGGTCCGGGGTCGGCGGCCGCCCGTCGGCGTCGGCCAGGGCGATGACCGCGGCCAGCCGCTGATGGCCCTCCGGGGTGTGCCTGGTCCACCAGTACCAGCCGAGGTCGGCGGCCAGCCGCAGCGCCGTGCCGGGGTCGCCGGCCGCCATCGTCCGGTCCAGGGCCGCCCGCAGGTTGTCGTAGTCGGCGTCGAGCAGCCGCAACCAGCGCCGGGCGGTGCGGTGGGCGGCGGCCCGCTCGGCCAGGGCCAGGCACCAGGCGGTGTGGCGGGCGGCCATCGTCTCGTGCTCGCCTGCCTCGGCCAGCCGCTCGGCCCCGTAGACCCGCATCGTCTCCAGCATCCGGAAGCGCGGCGGGTCGCCGCCGGCCGCCACCACCAGCGACCGGTCCACCAGCCGGAACAGCCCCTCCAGCACGTCCGCGGCGTCGAGGCCATCGCCGCCGCAGACCTCCTCGGCGGCCGTCACCGTCCAACCGCCGGAGAACACCGACAGCCGCCGCCACAGCCGCCGGTCGGGCTCCTCCAGCAGGTCCCAGCTCCAATCGACGGTGGCCCGCAGGGTCTGCTGCCGCGGGTCGAGGGTGCGGCCGCCCCCGGCCAGCAGCCGGAACCGATCCTCCAGTCGGTCCGCGATCTCGGCCACCGGCAGGGCCCGCACCCTGGACGCGGCCAGCTCGATGGCCAGGGGGAGGCCGTCCAGGCGACGGCACAACTCGGCCACCACCGGGGCGCTGGCCGCGTCCAGGGTGAAGCCCGGGTCGGCGGCGGCCGCCCGCTCGCCGAACAGCCGCACCGCGTCGTAGCCGGCCAGCACCTCGGGCGCGGCCCCGCCGGCGTCGGGGCCGGCCAGGCCGGCGGCGGCATCGCCGGCGGCGGGCACGGCCAGGGGCGGGACCGGCCAGACCACCTCCCCGGGCACCCCGAGGACCTCGCGGCTGGTGGCCAGGACCCGGACCGCCGGGCCGGAACGGAGCAGCCCCTGGACCAGCGCGGCGCACGCCCCGACAAGATGCTCGCAGTTGTCCAGGACCAGCAGCAGCGCCTTGTCGCGGGCGAAGCCGGCCAGGCGCTCGGCCGGGGACGGGGGCGGAGCGGCCCGGTCGGCCGCCTCCTCGCCAAGGCCCAGGGCCGCGACCACGACCTCGGCCAGCAGGGCCGGGTCGCGGAGCGGGGCCAGCTCGACCAGCCACACCCCGTCCGGGTACCCGCCCATCAGCCGCCGGGCCAGCTCCACGGCCACGGTGGTCTTGCCCGCTCCTCCGGGGCCGGCCACCGTGACCAGCCGGTGCTGCTCCAGCAGCTTGGCCAACTCGGCCAGCTCCTGGTCCCGCCCGACCAGGCTGGTCAGCCGCTCGGGCAGGTTGTGCCGGGGCAGGTCCCGGTCACGGGCGGCCGCCTCAAGGGCCGGGTCCTGGACCAGGATCGCCTGGTGCAGCCGCTGCAGCTCCGGCGACGGGTCGATCCCCAGCTCCTCGGCCAGCACCTCGCGGGTCTGCTGGTAGACGGCCAGGGCGTCGGCCTGCCGGCCCGACCGGTACAGGGCCACCATCAGCTGGCCCCGGAGCCGCTCCCGGGTCGGGTGGGCGGCAACCAGCGCCTCCAGCTCCCCGACCAGCCCGGCGTGGCCGCCGGCGGCCAGCCGCAGCTCGACCAGGGCCTCGCGGGTGGCCAGGCGCAGCTCCTCCAGCCGGGCCGCCTCCGCCTGGGCCCACGGCGCGTCGGCGAACTCGGCCAGGGCCGGTCCCCGCCACAGCCCCAGCGCCTCCTCCAGCAGCCGCACCGCCCGCGGCCGCTCCGCCGGCGCGGCCGCCTCGGCCTCGGCGACCAGGCGCTCGAACCGGGCCGCGTCCAGCTGCTCCAGGCCGGCGTCCAGCCGGTACCCGGGCGGGCTGGTGACCAGCCGCCCCGCCCCGCCCGGCCCCAGGGCCCGGCGCAGGGCCGACACCCGGCCCTGCAGGGTGTTGGCCGGCCGCCCCGGCGGGTCGTCGCCCCACAGGTCCTCGACCAGCCGGTCCGCCGACACCACCCGGCCGGCGTTGACCAGCAGGTCGGCCAGCAGGGCCCGCTCCTTGGCCCCCGGCACCCGCACCGGCGCCTCCCCGTTGCGGACCTCGAGAGGCCCCAGGATCCCGAACTGCATCTCCGCCTTCCCGCAGCAAACGCACAGCGCCACGTCAGGGCGCCGGCCCATCGTGGCATCAGCACCGGTCAGCGACCAAGGAGGATTCCGATGCAGGAACGTGAGGTGCGGGAGCTGTTCGAGCGGCTCCGGACGGCCATGGACCCCGCGATCGAGTACGAGGAGCGGCACGAGGACTACCTCGTCGAGTTCCCCCAGTCGGGCGAGCGGCTGGACCGCGACGGCCTGCGCCGGCTCCAGGAGACCTTCCCGGGCGGCACGCCGCCCAGGATCCGGCTGCGCCGGCTGACCGGCGGCGGGGACGTCTGGTTCGCCGAGAGCGCCATCCACTACGCCGACGGCAAGGACTTCTTCGGCGTGAGCCGGGTCGAGTTCCGCGACGGCAAGATGTGGCGCGAGACCCGCTACTACGCCGAGCCGTTCGAGGTCCCGGAGTGGCGGGCCGAGTGGTCCAAGCCGGTCCTCGAGGAGGCGGCCCCGGTGAGCTAGCCGGCCGCGGCCAGGGCGCGGTCGTCGGCGGTGAAGTCGGCGTCCGCGCCCGCCGGTGGGTTGGCCAGGTGCCAGGCCACCGAGCGGTGGAGGGCCTCGTGGGGGTCGATCTCGGTCCAGCCCAGGAGGTCGCGGGCCTTGGAGGAGTCGACCAGGAGGTGCTGGGAGACGGTGCCGAGGGCCTTGAGGTCGTCGGGCAGGAGGACGTCGGGGACCCGGACCAGCTCGGCCTCGGAGCCGGCGGCCTCCAGGACGTGGCGGGCCCACAGGCCCATCGACCAGGTGCGGGCCTCGCCGAGGTTGAGGATCTCGGCCACGCAGGCGTCGGACTCCAGGGCCAGGCGGATGCCGGCGGCGACGTCGCGGACGTACCCGCGGGTCCACAACCAGCCGCCCGACCCGGCGGGGATCCGGTCGCGGCCGGCCCGGACCCGGCGCAGGAGCGGCTCCTCGCGGCGCTGGTGGTCGCGCTCGCCGTAGACCATCGGGAGCCGGCACACGGTGGCCGCCCGGGCCAGGTAGGCGGCCTCGACGTCGAGCTTCTCGTAGGTGTCGGCGTCGGTCGAGGTGAGGGTCCGGCCCCGGTAGGGGTAGCGCTCGGAGCGGACCGGGGAGGTCTCGTCGACGGGCAGGGCGTCGGTCTCGGTGCCGGCCAGCACCGCCCCGAACGCCCGGTACACGTCCATGCTGGACACCACCAGCAGGCGCACGTCGCCGCCGACGGCGGCGAGGGCGGTCTCGGCGTCGGCGGCCGAGTAGGCGCAGACGTCGACCACGGCCTCGGGGTCGAACTCGTCGACCGGGCCGCGCAGGTGGGGCAGGTCCTGGCGGTCGGCGTGGAGATGGTCGGCGTCTGGAAGGCCGGCCGGCTCGTGCTCGCCCCGGTGGACGACCAGCAGCTCGTGGCCATGGGCGGCCAGCTCCTCGACCACGGCGGCCCCGACGAACCTGGTCCCGCCCAGCACCATCACCCGCATCGGCGCGCTCCTTCCCTGGTCAGAACCCGAGCCGGGCGAGCTGGCGAGGGTCACGCTGCCACTCCTTGGCAACCTTCACCCTCAGGTCGAGGTAGACCTTGATGCCGAACAGGGCCTCCAGCTCCTCGCGGGCCCTGGTGCCGATCTCGCGCAGGCCCGACCCGCCCTTGCCGAGGACGATCGGCTTCTGGCTGGCCCGCTCCACGAACAGGAACGCCCGGATGACCAGCAGGTCCTCGCGCTCGGGATCGGGGCCCATCTCCTCGACGAGCACGGCCACCGAGTGGGGCAGCTCGTCGCGGACCAGCGACAGGGCCTTCTCGCGGATCAGCTCGGCGACCAGGTGCTGCTCTGGCTCGTCGCTGGTGTGGCCCTCGGGGTACAGGGGGCGGCCCTCGGGGAGGTGGCGCAGGATCAGCTCCACCAGCAGGTCGAGCTGGGTGCCCTTGCGGGCCGACACGGGCACGATCTCGGCGAAGTCGGCCAGGCCGGCGGCCGCCTGGAGGGCGGCGGCGGTCTTGGCCCGGGAGGCGGCGTCCACCTTGTTGACCACGCACATCCTGGGCGTGTCCACCTTGGCCAGCTCGCCGGCCAGGAAGCGGTCGCCGGCCCCGACCCCGGCGGCCGCGTCGACCAGCTGGAGGACCAGGTCGACCTCGGCCAGCGTGCCCCGGACCAGGTCGTTCAGCCGCTGGCCGAGCAGGGTGCGCGGCTTGTGGAGCCCGGGGGTGTCGACCAGCACGGCCTGGCCCTCTGGCCGGTGCAGCACCCCGCGGATGGCCGACCGGGTGGTCTGGGGCTTGTCCGAGACGATCGCCAGCTTCTGGCCGAGCAGGGCGTTGAGCAGGGTCGACTTGCCGACGTTGGGCCGCCCGACCAGCGCCACCAGCCCCGACTTCATGGGAGCGCTTCCGGCCCGAAGCTGTCGGGGAGCAGCGCCCCCAGGGTGGTGGTGACGAGCGCGTCGCCGGACTCGCCGGCGCACAGCACCTCCAGCTCGGCGCCCCTGGGGAACTCGCGCAGGACCTGGCGGCAGGCCCCGCAGGGAGTGACCGGGTCGGGCCCGTTGCCGGCGACGGCGACGGCCAGGAAGCTGCGGGACCCGGCGGCCACGGCCGCCACCACCGCCGACCGCTCGGCGCAGATGGCCAGCCCGTAGCTGGCGTTCTCGACGTTGGCGGCGGTGATCACGTCGCCCTGCTCGGTGAGCAGCGCCGCCCCCACCCGGAAGCCCGAGTAGGGCGCGTAGGCGCGGTCGCGGGCGGCCCGGGCGGCGGCGACCAGCTCGGCGGGCGACGGCCGGGAGGTGGGGTTCGGGGGAGATGCGGGGGGCTCCGCCCCCCGCAGTCTGCGGTTCACAGCCGGTGGGCCTGGGCGGTGATGTCCTCGGGCTCCTCCGGCGGCGACAGCCGGTGGATCCGGACCCGGCCGATGCGCCGGCCCTGGACCCGCTCGGCCCGCAGGCGCAGCCCCTGGAACTCGACCTCCTGGCCCTCCCGCGGCACCCCGCCGACCAGGTTGAACAGCAGGCCGCCGATCGAGTCCCACTCGGTCGAGGGCAGCTCCACGTCGAGCAGCTCGTTGACCTCGTCGATGCCGAGGCGGGCGTTGACCCGGTAGTCGCCGTCGGGCAGCGGCTCGACGTTGGGCTCCTCCCGGTCGTACTCGTCGGTGATCTCCCCGACGATCTCCTCCAGCAGGTCCTCCAGGGTGACCAGGCCGGAGGTGCCCCCGTACTCGTCGATCACGATCACCATGTGGCTCTTGTTCCGGCGCATCTCGCGCAGGCACTCGGCGGCCCGCATCGACTCGGGCATGAACGGGGCCTGGCGCAGGATGTCGGCCAGGGGCTTGTCGGCCTGGCCGTCGTGGAGGCGGCGGAGCACGTCCTTGGCGTAGGCCAGGCCGACCACCTCGTCGATGGTGCCGTCGTAGACGGGGATGCGCGAGAAGCCGGAGCGCAGGATCAGCTCCAGCACCTCCTGGAGCGCGGTCTGGAGGGGGACGGCCACCATGTCCGGCCGGGGCACCATGACCTCGCGGAGGATGGTGTCGCCGAACTCGAAGACCGAGTGGATCATCTCCCGCTCTTCCTCTTCGATGACGTCGTCGCGCTCGGCCTCGTCGACCATCGCCTTGATCTCGTCCTCGGACACGAACGGCCCGCTCTTCAGGCCCTTGCCGGGGGTGACCACGTTGCCGATGGCGATCAGCAGCCGGGTCAGCGGCCCCAGCCCGGGCAGGCGGGTGAGGAGGTACACGAACGGGGCCACGAACAGCGCCGCCCGGTCGGTGTGCTGGACGGCGTAGGTCTTGGGCGCGACCTCGGCGCAGATGAAGGTGACGATCGTCATGACGGTGGCCGCGATGACCACCCCGAGGCCGCCCCCGACGACCCGGTCCATCACCGAGGTGAACAGGGCGGTGGCGAAGAACTGGACCACCAGGACCAGCAGCAGGACCAGGTTGAGGAAGCGGGCCGGCTGCTCGACCAGGGCCAGCAGCTGGGTGGAGCCGCGGCGCTGCTCCTCGTGCAGGTGCATGGCCCTGGCCCGGCTCATGCGGGTCAGGCCGGTCTCGGCCGCGGCCAGGAAGGCGGCCACGGCGGTCAGGGCGACCACCGCCAGCAGGCTCCAGATGTCGGTGGCGGTGAGCGGGCTCACGGCCGCTCACCGGCGCGCCAGCGTGCCAGCAGCTCGTTGGTGCGGGCCTGCATGGCCCGCTCCTCGTCGGGTTCGGCGTGGTCGAACCCGCACAGGTGGAGGAGGCCGTGCACGGTCAGCAGCTCCAGCTCGGCGGCCAGGCTCTGGCCGTTGCGGGTGGCCTGCTCGGCCGCGTACGCCGGGCAGAGCACGATGTCGCCCAGCAGCCAGGGCGCGTCGTCGTCATCCTCGTCGTCGGCGGCGTCCTCGTCGTCGGCGTCGCCCAGGCGGTCGGCCGCGAACCCGCGGGGCCCGGTCGGCCCCTCGGGCGGCCCCGACGCCGGCGAGGGCCCGTCGATCGGGAACGCCAGCACGTCGGTGGGCCGGTCCTCGCCCATGTAGCGCTCGTTGAGGTCGGTCATCACCGTGCGGTCCACCAGCAGCAGCGAGATCTCGGACTCCTCGACCCCTTCGGCGTCCATCACCAGACGGGCCAGCCGGGTCAGGGCCGGCTCGTCCACCCGATAGTCGGCCTGTTCGTTGGCCAGGAACACACTCAATCCCGGCCTCCCGGAACGGCGGTCATGTGTCCGGCGCCGCAGGCAGGGCGGGGATGCGGAGGTTCGGGGCCCACTAGGACCTGGCCTCGTCGTAGCGCCGGTAGGCCTCGACGATGTCCTGCACGATCCTGTGCCTGACCACGTCCCTGCTCGAAAGGTACACGAACGCCAGGTCGTCGATCCCGGTCAGGATCTCCCGGACCACGTTCAGCCCCGAGTGCTGCCCTGACGGCAGGTCGATCTGGGTGATGTCCCCCGTCACCACCGCCTTGGAGTTGAACCCCAGCCGGGTCAGGAACATCTTCATCTGCTCCGGCGTGGTGTTCTGGGCCTCGTCCAGCACGATGAACGAGTCGTTGAGGGTGTTGTGGGTGACCAGGAAGTCGTCGGTCACGTACAGCGAGTCGGCCGCCGCCACCTGGATGCAGACCGTCTCCGTCTCGCCCGCGGGCTCGATCCGGTCGATGAAGCGCATCGGCCGCCCTCCCCCGGATCTGGAGTAGATCTCGCGCTTGCGCGCCAGCCGGAACGGCTCGATACCCGCGGGCAGGCGGATGTCCAGAATGTAGGCGTCCGAGCGGTGGTGCACATCGCGCCCGTTGGCATGTCCGGGGAGCCGCCCGTCGGCGGGTCGGGTTCGCCAGTAGGCGACGCCGCCAAGAGAGCGGACGAGGAACACGACGTCGTCTCGCAGCTGCGCTGACGTCGTCACGTACTGGACCCGACAGGTCCGCCGCTCCTGTGTCACCGGCCCGCCATCGGTATCCAAGAGCCCCTGAAGCACCGCCGAGCGGACGCTCGCGGAGTTGTAGAGGTAGGGCTCGGGCACAAATTTGGTGGTGGATCGTGTTCCGACCAAACCAAGCTCTCGGAGTGCAACCGTGACCGGGTGGGCAACCTTCAGCCCCTGCCCGCCAGCCGTGTGGCGGAGGTAGTAGTCGAACCTGTTCCGATGACGTAGCTCGATGCCCTTGATGCTCTGTTCAAGCGCGACGATCAGCTCGGGGTCGGCGGTGGTGAAGCCCGTAAGCTTCGCCGAAAAGGAGCCGTCGCCCAGGAGGAGCCCGAGCGCGTACGGGTCCAGGGGAACCTCGCGGGGAAGAAACTCAACGGGCCGGCTGATGAGCGGCAGCTCGAAACGATGGTAGTGCGCCGCCCTGAGCTGCCCGATCATCTCGCGGGTCTCCAGCACGCGGAGGGGCTTGCCGCGCCGCCGGTCGTCGCGGGTGGCCACGGCCCACAGGTGCTCCCCGCAGCACAATGTTGAGGCGCCGTCCTGTGCATGGACGCGGAAGACTTCTCTCCGGCCCTGAGGGTAGACGCCCAGCACCGGTGTAGGGAGCCCGTCCGAGCCGATCACGAGGTCGCCTACCGACAGGCTCCCGATCGGCCGGAAGCCGGACGGTGTCAGGACGCGACTCGAGTACGGTTGACTCCTTCCCCGCATGTACGCCAGGGGGGCGACCTCGATGGTGCCGCGTTCCATCATGCGGCCGATCTGCTCGGCGTCGATCATCTCGTAGAGGGCGTCGTAGAGGGGCCGCAGGTAGGGGTCGATCTTCTCCGAGAGGGTGCCGGGGAGGAAGCCGAGCTTCTCGCCGGCCTCGACGGCCGGGCGGGTGAGGATCAGGCGGTTGACCTGCTTGGCCATGAGGGCCTGGACGGCCACGGCCATGGCCAGGTAGGTCTTGCCGGTGCCGGCGGGGCCGATGCCGAAGACGACGGTGTTCTTGCGGATGGCGTCGACGTACTTCTTCTGGCCGACCGTCTTGGGCTTGATGGAGCGGCCGCGGCTGGTCAGGACCGAGTCGCCGAAGACCACCGAGGGGCGGGCCGCGCCGTCGTCCCCGTCGCCGCGGATGATGTCGATCGAGCGGCCGACGGTGTCGGCGGTGAGGGCGTCGCCCCGCTCCAGGAGGGTGATGAGCTCCTCGAACAGGTGGGCGACCCGTTCGGCGTCGGCCTGCTCGCCGGTGATGGTGATCTCGTTGCCGCGGACGAACACGGTGCTCTCGAAGGCGGCCTCGATCAGCTTGAGCAGCTCGTCTCGGGTTCCAAGAAGGCTGACCATCGAGTGATCCCCGGGGACCAGCACCTTGACCTGGACCTGTGTTGGTTGCCGCACGCTTGCCGTTTGCCCCTCCGTCTGGGGACGCTGGTATGGGCCGACCGGCGGTGGTCGGCGGATTCCCGAGTATAGCGAGCCAGAGGGTGAGCGGTGCCGGATCGGCCTGCTCCGCGGCCGTACCGGGCCACCGGGGCCACGACCCGCGACAGCCGGCTGGTCCCCAGCCTGCCTAGAGGTGGGTGATCGGGACCGGATCGACCGGGTCGGCCAGGTCGAAGGCGAACACGCGGCTGTAGAAGTACAGCTCTGCCTCAAGCGCGCGGCGGATGTGGGCGGCCTGGCGGAAGCCGTGCTGCTCGCCGGGGAACGGCAGGTAGGCGTACGGGATGCCCTTGGCGTCGAGGG
>DASUPQ010000495.1 GCA_036280995.1 Actinomycetota bacterium
ATCTACCCGCAGCCCCAGCTCGACCTGGTGCAGCAGGTGAAGCAGAACCCCGACATCACCAGCGAGATCAACTTCGGGCTCTCGTTCGAGCACCTCACGCTCAACTTCAAGAACGAGTTCCTGAAGGAGCTCCCGGTCCGCCAGGCCCTGGCCAAGGCGATCAACCGTGACGAGATCGTCCGCCGCACCGTCGGGCAGTTCGACTCCAAGGCGACCCGCCTGGACAACCGCATCTACCTGACCGGCCAGCCCGAGTACGTCGCCAACGCGGGTGAGTTCGCCACCCAGGACGTCGCCGGGGCGCAGAAGCTGCTCGAGGGCGCCGGCTTCACCAAGGGTGCCGACGGCATCTACACCAAGGGCGGCAAGAAGCTCTCGCTGCGCATCTCCACCACCGCGGGCAACGCGCTCCGCGAGGCGCAGGAGTCGCTGATCCAGAGCCAGGCCAAGGCGGCCGGCATCGACATCCAGATCAAGAACGCCCCGTCGGACGTGTTCTTCGAGACCTGGCTGCCCGAGGGCAACTTCGACATCGCCAACTTCGCCTGGGTCGGCACGCCGTTCGCGATCTCCTCGACGAAGGCGCTGTTCACCTTCCCGAGCGACTCCAACTACGGCAGCTACGACAACCCGAAGGTCAAGCAGCTCTACGACCAGGCGATCGCCGAGCTGGACCCGGCCACGGCCGCCGACCTGGGCAACCAGATCGACGCGCAGATGTGGGCCGACATGGCGATCATCCCGCTGTACCAGAAGCCGACCTTCATCGCCTGGCGCAACACCTTCGCCAACATCGGCGACAACAGCACCCAGGACGGGCCCTTCTGGAACGCCAACCTGTGGGGCCAGAAGGCCGCTTAGAACCCCGGAACTTGGGGATGCTCTCGACGCGGGCCGGTGGGAGACCGCCGGCCCGCGTCGGCTCATCGTCACCCAGTGACGTCACCTGGTGAGGGGGCGCCATGCTCAGCTTCATCATCCGCCGGCTGCTGATCGCCATCCCGCTGGTCCTCCTCTCCTCAGTGCTGGTGTTCCTGCTGGTGGCGAACTCCGGCGACCCGCTGGCCGACCTCAAGGGCCGCAACCCGCCGGTGCCCGAGTCGACCATCGAGGCCCGTGAGCGCCAGCTCGGCCTCGACAAGCCGCTGCCGACCCGCTATGTGACCTGGCTGGGCAACTTCGTCCAGGGGGACATGGGCAAGTCGATCCGCGGGGTCGAGGTCCGGCCCCTGCTGTGGCAGCGGCTCAAGGTAACGCTGCGGATGGTCGTCCTGGCCTCGATCATCGCCGTCATCCTGGCCATCGGGGCCGGGGTGCTGTCGGCGGTGAAGCAGTACACGCCGACCGACTACACCTTCACCTTCCTCGGGTTCCTGTTCCTGTCCATGCCCGTGTTCTGGTTGGCGGCCCTGCTCAAGGAATACGGGGCGATCCGGCTCAATGCGCTGTTCGGCGAACAGGTCGTGTACACGGTCGGGGCCGAGACGCCCAACCTCACCGGCAGCCTCGGGACCAAGCTGGCCGACTGGGCCGGGCACCTGATCCTGCCGACCGTCGCCCTGGCCCTGATCAGCTTCGCCGCCTGGTCGCGCTACCAGCGGGCGACCATGCTGGACGTGCTCGGCTCCGACTACATCCGGCTGGCCCGGGCCAAGGGGCTGTCGCGCTCGCGGGTGATGACCAGGCACGCCCTCCGCAACGCCCTGATCCCGCTGGTCACCGTCGTCGCCATCGACATCGGGGCGGTGTTCGGCGGGGCCGTCATCACCGAGAAGGTGTTCGCCTGGCAGGGCATGGGGGCGCTGCTCGTCCAGGGGGTCGAGACCAGCGACGTGAACATCCTGCTGGCCTGGCTGATGGTGACAAGCGTGCTGGTCATCCTGTTCAATCTCATCGCGGACGTGCTGTACGCGGTGCTGGACCCGAGGATCCGCTATGGCTGACACCCGACCCCGCCCACCGGCGGCCCAGGCGCCGGCCGGCTCCGCCGGCGACGGCCCGGAGCTCCAGACCACCGAGCACGGCGTCCAGGTCCACGAGGTGGCGGAGACCTCCACCGAGCGCGAGTTCACGGTCGTCCGGCGCAGCCAGACCCAGATGATCATCCGCCGGTTCATGGCCCACAAGCTGGCCGTCGGCAGCCTGATCGTGTTCGTCCTGGTGGTCATTGTCTCGCTCGTCGGCGGCCGCTTCTGGAAGTACGGCTACGCCGACATCACCGACGAGTTCTCCTCGCCGCCGTCGCTCGAGCACCCCATGGGGACCGACGACATCGGCCACGACTCCTTCGCCCAGGTGCTGCGCGGCGCCCAGAAGTCGGTCCAGGTGGCGCTGATGGTGGCGATCCTGGCCACCACCATCGGGGCGGTCATCGGAGCCCTGGCCGGCTACTACCGCGGCTGGATCGACTCGGCCCTGATGCGCTTCACCGACCTGGTCCTGACCATCCCGTCGATCGCCATCCTGGCCGTGCTGGCCGCGACCGTCACCGAGCAGGCCGGGAACTGGTTCTTCATCGGGCTGGTGCTGGCCCTGCTCCAGTGGACCTACATCGCCCGGGTGGTGCGCGGCACCTTCCTGTCCCTGCGCGAGAAGGAGTTCGTGGAGGCGGCCAGGGCGCTGGGGGCCAGCGACGCCCGGATCATGTTCCGGCACCTGCTGCCGAACGCCACCGGGTCGATCATCGTCAACGCCACCATCACCGTGGCCGTGGCCATCCTGATCGAGACCGCCCTCTCCTATCTGGGGCTCGGCATCCGGCCGCCGGACACATCGCTCGGCCTGCTCATCTCGACCGGCCAGCAGGCGGCCACCACCCGCCCGTGGCTGTTCTACTTCCCCGGCCTGATCATCGTGATCATCGCCCTGACCATCAACTTCATCGGCGACGGCCTGCGCGACGCCTTCGACCCGACCCAGACGCGGGTGCGTGCCTGATGGCCACCACCCTTCCCGACCAGCCGTCCTCGCTCACCACCGGGGGGCCGGTGCTCTCGGTCAAGGACCTGACGGTCGAGTTCCCGACCGACGACGGCATCGTCCACGCCGTCCGCGGGGTCAGCTTCGACCTCCACCCACGGCAGGTGCTCGGGATCGTCGGCGAGTCCGGCTCCGGCAAGAGCGTGACCTCGCTGGCCATCATGGGGCTGCTGCCCCGTTCGGCCCGCATCCGCGGCGAGGTCAACTACCGCGGCCAGAACCTGATCAAGGTGCCCGACAAGGAGCAGTCGAAGATCCGGGGCAAGCACATCGCCATGATCTTCCAGGACCCGATGACCAGCCTGAACCCCGTCTACACGGTCGGCTGGCAGCTCCAGGAGGCGATCCTCGCCCACCAGGACATCGGCAAGGACAAGGCGTGGGCGCGGGCGGTGGAGCTGCTCGACATCGTGGGCATCCCCAACGCCCCCGAGCGGGCCAGGAACTACCCGCACGAGTTCTCCGGCGGCATGCGCCAGCGGGCCGTCATCGCCATGTCGATGACCAACGACCCGGACGTGATCATCGCCGACGAGCCCACCACCGCCCTGGACGTGACCGTCCAGGCCCAGGTGCTCGACACCCTGCGCCGGGTGCAGGAGAACACCTCGGCCGGGATCGTGCTCATCACCCACGACCTCGGGGTGGTGGCCAGCATGGCCCACCGGGTGCTGGTCATGTACGCCGGCAAGCCGGTGGAGATCGGCGAGACCGACTCGATCTACTACGACCCGAGGATGCCCTACACCCTGGGCCTGCTGGGGAGCCTGCCCCGCCTCGACCAGCAGCACGACGAGCCCCTCACCCCGATCCGGGGGGCGCCGCCGTCGCTGATCAACCTGCCCCCGGGCTGCCCGTTCTCGCCCCGCTGCCCGATGAGCCGCCCCCACTGCGACGCCGAGGAGCCGCCGCTGCGGTCGGTGAGCGGCGTGGACCACGTCGCCGCCTGCCACTACGCCGAGGAGCTGGCCGGGGACGTCGCCGCCGCCGAGGTGTTCGAGACCGCCGAGACCGACACCCAGGCCATCGAGCAGCTCGACCAGCTCGGCCGCCTGGACGAGGCCAAGGCCGAGCTCGACCAGGCCGAGGCGGCGGAGGAGGCGGAGCGCGCATGACCCAGACCACCCCCCAGCCGGCCGCGACCCAGGACGGCGCCAAGGACCCGATCCTCGAGGTCACCAACCTGGTCAAGCACTACCCGCTGATGGGCGGGGGCGTGGTCCGGCGCCGGGTCGGCGACGTCCACGCGGCCTGCGATCTGACCTTCCACCTGGACCGGGGCGAGACGCTCGGGCTGGTGGGCGAGTCGGGCTGCGGCAAGTCGACCACCGGCAAGGCCATCCTCCAGCTGAGCCCGCCGACCTCGGGGTCGGTCAAGTTCCAGGGCGAGGAGCTGGTCGGCAAGACCCGCAAGCAGATGCGGAGCATCCGCCGCGACCTCCAGGTGGTGTTCCAGGACCCGTACGCCTCCCTGAACCCGAGGATCCCGGTCAACGACATCGTGGCCGAGCCGCTGATCATCCACGGGCTGTTCAAGCGCCAGGGCCGCGAGCGGGTCCGGGAGCTGCTGAGCGTGGTCGGCCTCAACCCCGAGCACGGCAACCGCTACGCGCACGAGTTCTCCGGCGGCCAGCGCCAGCGCATCGGCATCGCCAGGGCCCTCGCCCTGGAGCCCAAGGTCCTGGTCCTCGACGAGCCGGTGTCGGCCCTGGACGTGTCGATCCAGGCCGGGGTGGTCAACCTGCTCGACGAGCTGCAGGACCGGCTCGGCCTGTCGTACGTGTTCATCGCCCACGACCTGTCGGTGGTGCGGCACATCTGCGACCGGGTCGCCGTCATGTACCTGGGCAAGATCGTCGAGATCGGCTCCCGCGACCACATCTACGAGCGGGCCAGCCATCCCTACACCCAGGCGCTGCTGTCGGCCGTGCCCATCCCCGACCCCAAGCTGGAGCGGCAGCGGCAGCGCATCGTGCTCGAGGGCGACGTGCCCAGCCCGGTGAACCCGCCGTCCGGCTGCCGCTTCCGGACCCGCTGCTGGAAGGCCCAGGACATCTGCGCCGAGCAGGAGCCGGAGCTGGTCGACCGCGGGCAGGGCCACCCGGTGGCCTGCCACTTCGCCGAGCCGCGCAGCCTGCTCTAGCCAGGCATTCGCCGCCCGGGAACGGCATCATGTCGTGAGATGAAGCTCGTCAGGTGGGTGTCGCTGCTCGCCGCCCTCGTCCTGCTGGCCGCGGCCTGCGACGACGGCGGCGCCGTCGGCGTCGGCGACGGCAAGCCCAACCGGGGGGTCAAGCGGGGCACCCTGCGGGTCTTCAGCTACAGCCCCGCCGACACCCTCGACCCGGGCATCGCCTACTTCGACCTCGACTTCGCCCTGTTCCGGGGGATGGTCAGGGAGCTGTACTCGTTCGACACCCGGGTCGAGGGCGAGCGCTCGCTCCAGCCCGTGCCCGACCTGGCCGACGGGCCCTACCAGCTCTCGGACGACGGCCGCACCTACACCTTCAAGCTCCGCCGCGGGGTCAGGTACGCCCCCCCGGTGGACCGCGAGGTCCAGGCCAAGGACTTCGTCTACGCCATCGAGCGCCAGGTCGATCCCAAGCTCGCCCCCAGGCACCGCTCGCCCAACCCGTACGCGCGGCTGATCAGGGGGGTGGACGATTTCGCGGCCGGCAAGGCCAGGCGGATCTCGGGCCTGCGGACCAAGGGCAGCCACACCCTTCACATCACCCTCGACCGGCCGGCCAGCGACTTCCCCAGCATCCTCACCCTGCCGTTCTTCTCGCCGGTGCCGAAGGAGCACGCCTCGGCGTACACCCCGGGCGACTCCTACGGCCAGCACCTGGTGGCGTCCGGGCCCTACCGGCTCAAGCAGCACGACCCGGGCCGGCTCATCGAGCTGGTCCGCAACGAGAACTGGGACCCGCGGACCGACCCGCTGCGCAGCGCCTGGGTGGACAAGATCACCGTCTACATCGGCCGCTCCGAGTCCGACATCCAGCAGGCCATCGAGGAAGGGGAGGCCGACCTCAACCTCGACGCCGTGCCCCCGCCCGTGACCGACCTCCCGCGGCTGTCCGCCGACCCGACGCTGGCCCGGCAGCTGGCGGTCGAGACGACCGGCTGCGTCCACTACCTGACCATGCAGACCGACGCCGGGCCGACCAGGTCGCTGGCCGTCCGCCAGGCGGTCAACTACGCCATCGACCGGCAGGCGCTGGTCCTGGCCATGGGCGGCCGCTACGCCGGCGAGCCGGCCACCACCGTCCTCTCCCCCACCCTGGCCGGGTACAGCGCCTTCGACCTCTACCCCTCCCAGGACTTCCGGGGCGACCCCGACAGGGCCCGCAAGCTGCTGGCCGAGGCCGGCTACCCCAACGGCGTGGACCTGACCTACGCCGGCCAGAACTCGCCCAAGTGGAAGGCGATGTACAAGGCGCTACGGGCGTCGCTGGAGCGGGCCCAGATCACCCTGGAGGCGAAGTTCTACAAGGGGCGGGAGGCGTACAGCCGGTCGCTGCGGCTGCGGTCCAAGCGCGACGAGCACCACCTGGGCGCGGCCGCCGTCTGCCCCGACGTGCCCGGCAACGGCAGCCGCTCGATCATCGGCGTCCTGCTCGACGGCCGCCTGATCTCCCCGACCGCCAACAACAACTACGGCAACTACAACAACGACAAGGTCAACGCCCTGATCGACCAGGCCTACGAGGCCCGCGACGACCAGGCCCGGGCCGCCCTCTGGGGTCAGATCGACCGGCTGGTGATGGAGGACGCGGCCTGGGCGCCGCTGGTCTACGACCGGGAGGCGTTCTTCTGGTCCTCCCGGGTCCGGAACTGGACCTTCAGCCCGTGGCTGAAGAACCCCGACATCACCAACCTCTGGCTCGACCCCAACAGCCCCTGAGATGGACGACGTCTTCGCCCACGTCGACGCCAACCGGGACGCGTTCGTGCAGCGGCTGGCCGGCTGGGTCCGGCGGCCCAGCGTGAGCGCCACCGGCCAGGGCATGCCCGAGGCGGCCGGCCACGCCCGCGACCTGGTCGAGGCCGCCGGCCTGGCGGCGACGGTGGAGCCCACCGGCGGCTGGCCGCTGGTCGTCGGCCACCGCGCCGGCCCGCCCGGCGCCCCCGCCGTGCTCGTCTACGGCCACTACGACGTGCAGCCGCCCGATCCGCTGGACGCCTGGACCAGCCCGCCGTTCGAGCCCGAGGTCCGCGACGGCCGCCTCTACGGCCGCGGCACCGCCGA
>DASUPQ010000496.1 GCA_036280995.1 Actinomycetota bacterium
CAGGACCTGGGTGACGACGATCAGCCACAGGGGCACGAAATCGGCGAACAGCGCCACCACCAGGGCGAGCACGGTGACTAGGCTGAGGGCGTCGGAGACGATGGCGGTCCGGCGGCCCCCGATGCGGTCGACGATCACCCCGCCGAACAGGGTCCCCAGCACCGAGGCGATGCCGGTGGCGAACGCGACCCCGCCGGCGTTCAGGGCGCTGCCGATGCGGCTCAGGACCAGCCAGGGATCACGAAGGCGACCACCTGGTTGGCGAAGGTCGAGGCGGACTGGGAGGACATGGTCAGCAGCAGCCGCCTGGCCGACCACAGGCTGGCGGTCACAGCCACGGGGCCAGCCGCTCGCCGATCCTGTCCGCCAGCAGCTGGTGGCCGGCGCCGTTGGGGTGCAGCCCGTCGTGGAGCAGGGCGGCGTGGTCGCCGGCCAGCACCTCGTCGAAGCAGTCGACCAGGGCGACTCCTCCCTCGGCGGCGACCCGGCGGACGGCCTGGTTGAAGGCGGCGATGCGGTCGTTGGCGTGGCTCTCGGCGCCGTCCGGCTCCAGGGCGGCGGCTGCATCCTGGCCTCGTCGCAGGGCAGCAGCCCGACCAGCAGGACCCGGTCGGTGTGGCGCCGGGCCATGGCCACCAGCTCGGCCAGGGTGGCCGCGAACCGCTCGGGGTCGTGGGCGGCCCGGCCGGTCCGGAGGTCGAAGCTGGTCTCGTTGACCCCGACGGCGACGACGACGATGGTCTGGTCGCCGAGCCGGCGCGGGCCAGCTCGGGTTCCAGCCGGGCCAGCAGCCCCTCGGCGGTGTCGCCGGAGACGCCCAGGTTGAACACGGCATGGGCCGGGAAGGTGGTGGCGGCCAGGTGCACCCGCGTTCAGGCCGTGCCGAGCAGGTCAACGACAGTTCACCCGTGTTGAACGCTTACGCCATGGCGACCGCCATTCCCACCATCTCGAGGAGGTCCACGATAGCCACCCACTTCGGGCCGCATGCGGCCGCGATCCTCGCCACCGAGCACTGGAGCCTGCTCGCGGCACGGTCGCTGATCTGGAACGAGGCGCAGAGCCGCGCGACCGTCTTCCTGACCGTGCTGTCGGCCTCCACCATCGCGCTCGCGCTGCTGGCCGACGCGACCGGCTTCGGGCCGCACACCACCACGCTCGCGCTGGTGCTGCTGCCGGTCGTGTTCCTCCTGGGCATCGCCGCCTTCGCCCGCCTGGTGCAGATCAACACCGAGGAGTTCCAGCTGGTGCTGGCGATGAACCGGCTGCGGCGGGCCTACCTGCAGATCGAGCCCGGCCTGGAACGCTACTTCTCCACCGGCCACCACGACGACGAGCGGGGCCTGGTGACCACCTACCTGCTGGAGCGCCCCAGCCGGCTATGGCTCTGGATCCACTTCCTGATCAACACCCCGACGATCGTGGCGACGGTCGATGCGGCCCTGGCGGCGGCCATCGCGGTGCTCCTCCTGCAGGTCGCCGAGGCGGCCAGAGCCGCGGTGGTGACCGGCGGCGCGCTGGCGTTCCTGGTGGTCTGGACGGTGCTGTTCCTTCTGCAGCTGCACAGCCTGCGCCAGCTCCGCGCCACCACGCCCAGGTTCCCGACTCCACCGGAGACGCCCTGATCGGGAACGTCCGGGGCCGGTCCACGCGTTACCGGTGGTGGAAGCCAGCCGCGGCCCGCGCGAGAAAGCTGAGAGCCGCGATGTTCTTCAGGCGCAAGTCCACCATGCCGGCCGAGACCGAGGCCCTGCCCGGTCGCGACACGCCCATGCCCGTCCCCGACCGCCACGCCGTGCTCGGCACCCCGCTGCGCCCGCCGTTCCCCGACGGGCTGGAGCAGGCGCTGTTCGCCATGGGCTGCTTCTGGGGCGAGGAGAAGACCTTCTGGCAGACCCCGGGCGTCTACACCACCGCCGTCGGCTACGCCGGGGGCTTCACCCCCAACCCGACCTATGAGGAGGTCTGCTCCGGCCAGACCGGCCACGCCGAGGTCGTGCTGGCCGTGTTCGACCCGGCCAAGGTCAGCTACGAGGAGCTGCTGCGCGTCTTCTGGGAGCACCACGACCCGACCCAGGGCATGCGCCAGGGCAACGACGTCGGCACCCAGTACCGCTCGGCCATCTACACCTTCTCCGAGCCCAGCGGAAGTCCGCCGAGGCCTCCCGCGACGCCTACCAGCAGGAGCTGACCGCCGCCGGCTACGGCGCCATCACCACCGAGATCACCGACGCGCCGACGTTCCACTACGCCGAGGACTACCACCAGCAGTACCTGCACAAGGTCCCAGGAGGCTACTGCCCCGACAACGGCACCGGCGTGAGCTGCCCGGTCGGCCTCGTCTAGGCGACCCGGCGGCGGACCAGGCGGATGGTGGCCAGCAGCAGGGCCACGGCCAGGAGGACGAACAGGGCGGTCTCGATGCCCTGGAACAGCCAGAAGCGGTCGGCGGGCTGGAACAGCTCCTGGTTGTAGGAGCCGGCGCCGTACTTGGCCACGCACGAGGCCGCCGTCGCCTGGTCGCAGAGCGCCTGGGACCCGCTGCCGGGGGTGAGCTTGACCCCCTGGGCGCTGTAGACGGCCCGGCTGATGACCCAGTCGCCGGCCAGCTGGTCGGGCTCGGCCGCGGAGCCGCTGACGGTCGGGTAGGCGCGCCGCTGGTAGGGCAGGAAGCGGGGGCGGAGCAGCAGGGCCACGGCCACCCTGGTGGCCAGGAACCCGCCGAGGGTGATGGCCATCGCCGGCAGGACCTTGCGGGTCAGGGTGCCGGCCAGCACGCCCAGGGCGAAGGCGAACAGGGCGTAGCCGACCAGCACCGGCCCCTGCTGGTCGAAGAACAGCCAGGTGAAGCGGTAGCCGGTGGCGTCGTTGAGCGGCGCCACCCACCATCCGACGAGCAGGGCGTAGGCGACCGCGACCAGCACGACCCCGCCGCCGACGAGGGCGAGCTTGACCGTGGCTCAGCGCAGCCGGGTCACGCCCTGGGTCCAGACCAGCCGATGGGTGCCGTGCTCCACCTCGCGGGCGACCAGCGGCGCCCCCCAGAACATCCCGGCCACGACGGGCAGGAACAGCAGCAGCAGGCTAGTCGTGGCCAGCCCCTGGAAGCGGCCGCTGAACTGCTCGCTGAGCGAGGCACAGCCGCCGTCGGGGACCACGGGCTCGGAGGGGCCGGCGCCCGGCAGGCAGCTCCGCAGGCCGAGGTCGTCGAAGGCGGCGTGCATCTGCCGGCCGGTCGGGACCAGGAACAGCGCCACCGCCAGCATCGCGATGCCGGCAGCCAGAACCTGCTGGCGGTGCTGGCGCCAGACGAGCCAGGTCATGTCCGCGCCTCCAGCCGGTGAGGGGCCAGCGCGGCCGGGCCGGGCAGGGTGCCCGCCGACGGGTCGGCCAGGTAGGCCAGGACCAGGTCCTCGAGGGTGACGTCGGCGACGGCCAGGGCCGGGTCGCGCACCGGGCCGTCGGTGCGGACCAGCAGGGTGCTCTGCCGGTCGGTATGGGTGGCCCGGACGACCGCGGCCACCCCGGCGATCCGGTCCGGGTCGCGGCGGGGGCCGACCAGCAGCTTGTGCCGCTCGAGCAGGTCGTCGACCGGGCCGAGCACCTGCACCCGCGCCGCCTGGAGCACGATCAGGTAGTCGCAGACCCGCTCCAGGTCGGCCAGCAGATGCGACGACAGCAGCACGGTCAGGCCCTGCTCGGCCACGCTGCCCATCAGGGCCTGGAGGAACTCGCGCCGGGCCAGCGGGTCGAGGCTGGCCACCGGCTCGTCCAGCAGCAGCAGCTCGGGCCGCTTGGCCAGGGCCATGGCCAGCGCCACCTGGGCCCGCTGGCCGCCCGACAGCGTACCGACGCGGCGGTCGAGGGGGACCCCGAGCCGGCCCAGCCGGTCACAGGCCAGGGCCTGGTCGAAGCGGGGGTTGAGCTTGGCGCCCATGGTCAGGTGGTCGGCCACGTTGAAGTCGCCGTACAGGGGGGCGTCCTGGGCGACGAAGCCGACCCGGGCCAGCAGGGCCGGGTCCCGGCCGGGCGTCCCGCCCAGTACCCGGATGGCGCCCGCGGTCGGGGCCAGCAGCCCGACGGCCAGGTGCAGCAGGGTGGTCTTGCCGGCGCCGTTGGGACCGACCAGGGCGGCGATCCGGCCCTGGGGCAGGGCCAGGGTGCAGTCCCGCAGCGCCCAGGTGCGCCGGTAGCGCTTGCCCAGCCCGGTGGCCTCGACGGCGGAGGTCATGCCACGACCTCCTCGGACGAGGCCCGCAGGGTGGTCTCGAACAGGGCCACCACGTCCTCGGTGTCGAGGCCGGCGGCGCGGGCCCGGCCCAGCCAGCCCAACAGCTCCCGGCGGAGCTCGACCTGGCTCGCCAGGGCGGGGCCGGCCAGCGAGCGGAGCACGAAGGTGCCCTGCCCGGGCCGGCCCTCGACCAGGCCGTCGTGCTCCAGCTCGCGGTAGGCCTTGAGCACCGTGTTGGGGTTGATGGCCAGGGACTCGGCCACCTCCCGGACCCGGGGGAGCTGGTCGCCCGGCTCGAGCAGCCCGACCCGCAGGGCCTGGCGGACCTGCTGGACCAGCTGCATGTAGGTCGAGACCCGGGAGCGGCCGTCAAGGTGGAACTCGATCATCCGGCACTCCTATCTCATTGTCGTAGGACAATAGATAGAGTGGGCCGCGGCCGGCCGCCTGTCAACCAGCCGGTCAGGTCAGGTGTCGGTCAGAACGACCTTCCTCAGGCGCCGACGGGCTCGGGCAGCGGCTGGGCGGCGGCCAGGGCCTTGGCCCGGCGCCGCTGGCGGGACTGGGTCAGGCGCCAGGCGGCCAGGGCGCCGACCACGGCCACGATGGCCAGGTACATGGCGGCCCGCCAGGCCCCCTCGACGCCGAAGGTCGAGGCCAGAGTGCGGGCGTTGGTGAGCAGGATGGCGGCGCCGACGATCACCCCGAGCTTGCGGGGGGCCAGGTGCTTGACCAGCCAGGCGGCCAGGGGGGCGGCGACCAGGCCGCCGGCCAGCAGCAGCACGACCAGGGTCAGCGGCACCTGGCTCCAGCTGAGCGAGACGAGGAAGCCGAGGCTGGCCCCGAGGGCGACCAGGAACTCGCCGGTGTCGATCGAGCCGATGACCTTGCGGGGCTCCATGCGGCCGGAGGCGAGCAGGGTGGGCGTGCCCACCGGGCCCCAGCCGCCGCCGCCGACGGCATCCAGGAAGCCGGCGCCGAGGCCGAGGGGGGCCAGCAGGGCCGAGGGCAGCGGCCGGCCGGCGCGGGGCCGGGGGCCGCGGACCTTGCCGAGGAAGCGGAACAGCACGTAGACGCCGAGCACGCTGAGGATGCCCGCCACCCAGGGCTTGGCCGTGTCGCCGCTGAGCGAGGACAGCACGACCGCGCCGATGAAGGCGCCGACCGCTCCCGGGAAGGTCATCCAGCGCACCGTCCGCCAGTCGACGTTGCCGAAGCGCCAGTGGGAGACGCCCGACACCGCGGTGGTGCCCAGCTCGGCCAGGTGCACGGTGGCCGAGGCGGCCGCCGGGACGGTGCCGACCGCGACCAGCAGGGTGGTCGAGGTCAGGCCGTAGGCCATGCCCAGGGCGCCGTCGATCAGCTGGGCCAGCGCCCCGACCATCCCGAACAGCACCAGCTTGCGCATCGTCCCTCCGGTGTTCCCGATGAAGTTGGTCTTGTCTACCAGCTTGATGGGGATGGTAATTCTGGCATCTCCTGGCACCACCATGCGTCCGCAGAACTCCGGATACTTCAACGGCGGACCCGTGGGCCTGAGCGCGGCCGAGGTGGCCGACCGGGTGGCCCGCGGGCTGGTGAACGACGTGCCCAGCGCCCCCACCCGGACCATCGGCCAGATCGTCCGGGCCAACGTGCTGACCCGCTTCAACCTGCTGCTGGGCTCGCTGCTGGCCGTGATCCTGGTCGTCGGGCCGCTCCAGGACGCCCTGTTCGGGCTCGTGATCGTGGCCAACACCCTCGTCGGGATCGTCCAGGAGGTGCGGGCCAAGCAGACCCTTGACCGCCTCGAGGTGGTCAACGCCCCCCGGGCCCGGGTGGTGCGCGACGGGCGGGTGGCCGAGCTGGCCGTCGGCCAGGTGGTGCTCGACGACGTGCTCGAGGCCGCCGCCGGCGACCAGGTGGTGGTCGACGGCGAGGTGCTGGAGGGGGCCGGGCTGGAGGTCGACGAGTCGCTGCTCACCGGCGAGTCCGAGACGGTGGCCCGCCAGCCCGGCGACCGGCTGCTCTCGGGCAGCTTCGTGGCCGCCGGGAGCGGCCGCTACCGGGCCACCAAGGTCGGCCGGGAGGCGTACGCGGTCCAGCTCACCGAGGAGGCCCGCCGCTTCACCCTGGCCAGCTCCGAGCTGCGGGCCGGGGTCGACCAGATCCTCAAGTACGTCACCTGGGCGCTGGTGCCGACGGCGGCGCTGCTGTTCTTCAGCCAGCTCCGCCTGGAGCACGGGGTCCGGGCCGGGCTCAGCGGGGCCGTGGCCGGCACCGTGGCCATGGTCCCCGAGGGGCTGGTGCTGCTGACCAGCGTCGCCTTCGCCGTCGGGGTGGTGCGCCTGGGCCGGCGCCAGGTGCTGGTGCGCGAGCTGCCGGCGGTCGAGACCCTGGCCAGGGTGGACGTCATCTGCTTCGACAAGACGGGCACGATCACCGCCGGCGACCTGGCCGTGCAGGAGCTGGTCGCCGAAGACGACCCGGCGGGGGTGGCGGCCGCGGCCGCGCTCGGCGCCCTGGCCGCCGCCGACCCCAACCCCAACGCCACCCTGCGGGCCATCGCCCAGGCGTTCCCGCCCCCGGACGGCTGGCGGCCGGAGGCGGCGGTGCCGTTCTCCTCGGCCCGCAAGTGGAGCGGGGCCAGCTTCGCCGGCCACGGCGCCTTCCTCCTCGGCGCCCCCGAGGTGCTCCTGGCGCCCGGCGACGGCCACGCCGAGCTGCTCCGCCGGGCCGAGCGGATCGCCGTCCAGGGGCGCCGGGTGCTGCTCCTGGCCGCCGCGGACGGGCCCCTGGACGGCGAGCGGGTCCCGGCGGCGCTGGCGCCGCGGGCCATGGTGGTGATCGGCGACCGGGTCCGCGGCGACGCCGCCGCGACCGTGGCCTGGTTCGCCGACGAGGGGGTCCAGGTCAAGGTCGTCTCCGGCGACCACCCGCGGACCGTCGGGGCGATCGCCGGCCAGGTCGGCATCGCCGGCGCCGACCACCCGGTGGACGCCCGGACCCTGCCCGAGGACCCGGCCGAGCTGGCCGGGCTGGTGGAGGCCCGCTCGGTGTTCGGGCGGGTCGTGCCCCACCAGAAGCGGGCCATGGTCGAGGCCCTCGGCGCCCGCGGCCACGTGGTCGCCATGACCGGCGACGGGGTCAACGACGTCCTCGCCCTCAAGGACGCCGACCTGGGCATCGCCATGGGCGGGGGCAGCGCCGCCTCGCGGGCCGTGGCCGAGCTGGTCCTGATGGACGGCCGCTTCGCCACCCTGCCGGCGGTGATGGCCGAGGGCCGCCGGGTGATCGCCAACATCGAGCGGGTGGCCAAGGTGTTCGTCACCAAGACCGTCTACGCCACCCTCCTCGCCCTGGCCGTCGGCCTGGCCGGCCTGGCCTTCCCGTTCCTGCCCCGGCACCTCACCCTGGTGTCGAGCTTGACCATCGGCATCCCCGGCTTCTTCCTGGCCCTTGAGCCCTCCACCCAGCGCTCCTCCCCGGGCTTCGTCCGCCGCACCCTGACCTTCGCCGTCCCGGCCGGCCTGGCCGCCGCCGCCGGCACCCTGATCGCCTACCAGGTCGCCGACGTGGCCAACGTCCCTCAGGACCAGGCCCGCACCACCGCCACCCTGGCCCTGGCCGGCCTCGGCCTGGTCGTCCTGGCCCTCGCCGCCCGCCCCCTCAACCGTCCCCGCGGCCTGCTCCTGGCCGCCATGGCCGGCGCCTTCACCGTCGTCTTGCTCGTCCCCTTCCTCCGCGTCTTCTTCGCCCTCGACCTGCCGCCGCTGCCGGTGGCCGCGGCCGCCCTGGTCCTGGACGTCGTCCTCGGCGGCCTGCTGACCCTGGTCGTGCTCCGCCTGCGGGCCTGAGCGCGTCCCCCATCCGCCCGTCAGGGCCGTCGGCAGTTCTCGAGACAAAGCCAGCCGACCGGCGCAAGTTCCGCGTCGCGGCCTGGTCGCGGGGCCAGCGCCGGGCTAGGTTCCGTCCATGCAGCGCCGTCTCAGGCCGGTCACCGTGCCCCCACCCGTCCAGCCGCCTCCAGGAGTCGCCGACCGCCGCCGCTCCCGGCGGCTCTGGGGGCTCGGGCTGGAGGCCCAGGTGCAGCTGAGCACGGCCATGCGCCAGCTGCTGGTCGCCCTCGACCAGGCGGACGCCGACGACCCCGAGGCGCACGAGGCCATCGCCGACGCCCGGCTCCTGCTGGCCAGGGCCATCGGCGACATCCAGGCGGTCCTCGGCGAGCTGGCCGACCTCAACGACCAGCTCCGCGCCCGTTAGAACACCGCTCGAGGATCCGGCGCCGCATGCAGCGCCCAGCCATCCGTGCAGCGCCGAGGCTTGCCCGCCGCTCCCGGCGGCCACCCAATCCCCCAAATCCGGATACTCGAGCGGTGTTCTAGAATCTCCGCCGGACTGTCCCTGATCGCACGGACGTGCTGATGATGCGCTGGTCGCCCGCGGGCGGGCTCCTGGTGGCCGGGGCGCTGCTGGTCACCGTGGCCATCGTGTTCGTCTGGCGCCGCCGCACGACCACGACCATCGTCGGCCTGCTGGCCGTGCTGCTGGGGGCGGTGCTCTGGAGCGTCTGCTCGGCGCTCGAGCTCAGCGCCGGCGACCTGGCCCGCCGGGAGTTCTGGGGCGACCTGAAGTACGTCGGCATCGTGCTGCTCCCGCCCGCCTACCTCGCCTTCGTGCTCCAGTGCAGCGGGCACACCCGCTGGCCGCGCTGGGCGGGGCCGGTGCTGGCCCTGGAGCCCGTGGCCGTGCTGCTGCTGCTGGCCGGCGCCGGCACCCACGACCTGGTCCGCTTCTACCCCGACGGGGCGACGGTCGCGACCGCCCAGGCGGCCGAGGCCGGGCCGCTGTTCTGGCCCCACCTGCTCTACAACAACGCCCTCGTCTGGGTGGCCACGGGGCTGCTGGTGGTGACCCTCGGCCGGATGTCGGGGCTGTACCGCCGCCAGAGCGTGCTGCTGGTCGTGGCCATCCTCCTCCCGATCCTGCTCAACCTCCTGTTCAACTTGAGGGTTGGACCGTTCCGCCAGGTGGACCTGACCCCGTTCGCGTTCGTGCTGACCACGGCCGTGCTGGTCTGGGGGGTCTACCAGTTCAGCCTGCTCGATCTGCGGCCGGTGGCCCGCAGCCAGATCTTCCGCACGATCAGCGACCCGGTCCTGGTGCTCGACACCGACGGGCGGGTGCTGGACGCCAACCCGGCCGCCGGGCGGCTGGTCGAGCGGCCGCCGGCCGAGGTCGTCGGCCAGCCGGTCGCCGAGCTGCTGCCGACCTGGAGCGCGACCCTGACCGCGGCCCTGGCCGCCGGGGTCGACCAGGCCAGTGAGGAGGTCACCCGGGACGGCCGCATCTACGACCTGGCCATCTCGGCCCTGCCCGACCGCCAGCGCCAGCCCGGCGGGCACCTGGTGGTGGCCCGCGACGTCACCGAGCGGCGCCAGGTCGAGGAGCGGCTGTGCGCCGCCCTCAACCACGAGCGGGTGGCCACCGACCGCCTGGCCGTGGCCCTCGACCGCGAGCGGGCCGCGGCCGAGCACCTGCGCACCCTGGACGAGCTCAAGAGCGGCTTCCTCCAGGCCGTCTCCCACGACCTGCGCACCCCGCTGGCCTCGGTGCTGGGCATGTCCCTGACCCTGCAGCGGGGCCGCGGCCGGCTGACCCCGGACGACACCGACGACCTCCTCGGCCGGCTCGCCGCCAACGCCCGCAAGCTGGACCGGATCCTCACCGGCCTGCTCGACCTCGACAAGCTCGACCGGGGCATCGTCGAGCTGCGGCGCGAGCGGGTCGACCTGGCCAGCCTGGTCGCCGGCGTGGTCTCCGAGGCCCGCGAGGAGCTGACCGCCCACCCGGTCAGCCTGGAGCTGCTCCCCATCCAGGTGGTGGCCGACGCGGCCAAGGTCGAGCGGATCGTCGAGAACCTGCTCGCCAACGCCGCCCGCCACACCGACCCGGGCACGCCCATCTGGGTGCGGGTCGAGCCCCGCGACCGGTGGGCGCTGCTCTGCGTCGACGACGCCGGCCCCGGGATCCCGGCCGAGCAGCGGGAGTCGATCTTCCGGCCCTTCCAGCGCGGCCCGGGCGGGGCCACCTACGCCCCCGGGTCCGGGGTCGGGCTGGCCCTGGTCGCCCAGATCGCCAGCCTCCACGACGGCCGGGCCTGGGTCGAGGACCGCGCCGGCGGCGGCGCGTCGTTCCGGGTCCTGCTCCCCGGCGCGAACGGCGGCGGCTAGCACCGGCTGGATCGCGCCCCGGGGACCGTGCAGGATGAGGGCGGTGCTCTCCTATCTCTCCCGCCTGGTCGGCGTCGTCCGGACCGTGTCCGGCAACCCCGGGCTGCTCCGGGTCGAGCTGGCCTACGTCGGCTTCAACGTCGCCGAGTGGGCGACCTGGGTGTCGATCCTGGCCTTCGCCTACGAGGTCGGCGGGGCGGCCGCGACCGGGCTGGTCGCGCTCGTCCAGCTGGTTCCGGCGGCGCTGGTGGCGCCGCTGGCCGCGGTCGCCGGCGACCGCTACCGGCGCGAGCGGGTCCTGCTCGGCGGCTATGTCGCCCAGGCCACCTCCATGGCCGCGACGGCGGTCGCCCTCCTCGCCGGGGCCCCGGTCCCGCTGGTCTACGGTCTGGCCGCCCTGGCCGCGACCTCGATCACCATCACCCGCCCGGCCCAGTACGCGCTGCTGCCGACCCTGGCCCGCACCCCCGACGAGCTGACCGCGGCCAATGTGGCCTCGAGCTGGACCGAGAGCGTCAGCGTGCTCGCCGGCCCGGCCCTGGCCGCCCTGCTGCTGGACGTGAGCGGCCCGGGGGCGGTGTTCGGCGCCATGGGCGCCGCCCTGGCCTGCTCGGGCCTGCTGGTCACCGGGGTCGAGGGTCCCGGCCCCGACCTCGTCCCGGCCGAAGGGGGCCGGCCGGGACGGCTTCGGGGGCTGCTGGCCACCGGCTTCGGCGGGTTCCGGGCCCTGGCCCGAGAGCGGCTCCCCCGGCTCTCGGTCGGCCTGCTCACCGCCCAGTTCCTGATGGTCGGGGCCCTGGACGTGCTGCTGGTGGTGCTGGCCTTCGAGGTCTTTGATCTCGGCAGCTCGGGGGTCGGGCTGCTCAACAGCGCCGTCGGGGTCGGGGCCATCGCCGGCTCGGCCCTGACCGTCCTGCTGGTCGGCCGGCGGCTGGTCGTGCCCATCGTGCTCGGGTTCGCCTGCTGGGGCCTGGCCCTGGGCGCCGTCGGGCTGGCGCCGAGCCGGGCCGCCGTGCCCGCCCTGCTCGCCGTGGCCGGCGTCGGCGGCGTCCTCACCGAGGTCGCCGGGCGCCTGCTGCTCCAGCGCAGCGCCCCCAACGAGGTCCTCAGCCGGGTCTTCGGCGTGCTCGAGGGCGTCAGCATGGCCGCGATCGGGCTCGGGTCGGCGGTCGTGCCGCTGGCCATCGGCCTGCTCGAGGTGCGCGGCACCCTGCTCGCCACCGGCGGGCTGATGCTGGTCGCCGCCCTGGCCGTCTGGGCCCGCCTGGCCCGGGCCGAGGTGGTCGCCCCCGTGCCCGCGGCCGAGCTGGCCCTGCTCCGGGAGGTCCCGATGTTCGCCCCCCTGGCCGCCGAGGTGGCCGAGCGCGTGGCCGCCGCCATGACCCCGGTCCAGGCGCCCAAGGGCACGGTCGTCATCCGCCAGGGCGCCGAGGGCGACCGCTTCTACGTCCTGGCCGCCGGCCAGGTCGAGGTCCTCCACGACGGCCGCCCCATGGCCACCCTCGGCCCGGGCGGCTACTTCGGCGAGATCGCCCTGCTCCGCGACGTGCCCAGGACGGCCACGGTCGTGGCCGCCAGCGACGCCGAGCTGTACGCCCTGGAGCGGGTCCCGTTCCTGGAGGCCATCTCGGGCCATCCCCTCAGCACCGAGCGGGCCCACGCCGTGGCCCGCGAGCGCCATCAGGCCCAGGCCGAGGACCAGCCGTGACCACGCCGGATGGGCGCCTGCGCCCGGAGGCGGCCAGCAGCAGCTCGGCCAGCAGGAGATCGTCGGCGTAGGTCACCTTGAGGTTGCGCTGGTCGCCGGCGACCACCTGCACCGGCACGTCCCCGTAACGCTCGACGCACGAGGCGGTGTCGGTCCCGGCGAAGCCGTCGACGGCGGCCGCCTCGTAGGCGGCCAGCAGCGGGGCGCCCCTGAACGCCTGGGGAGTCTGGACCCGGACCAGGCCGGTGCGGCCCGCCGCCAGGACCCGGCCGGCCTCGTCGACCACGGCCACGTCCTCCAGGGGCAGGGCCGGGATCGCCCCGCCGGTCCGCACGGCCGTGGCCAGCACCTTCTCCACCACCTCGACCGGGGTCAGGGGGCGGGCGGCGTCGTGGACGAGGACGACGTCGATCCCCCCCCGGCGGATGTCGTCGGCCAGGTGGAGCAGGGCCCGGTACTCCGACTGGTGGCGGGTGTCGCCGCCGGTCACCAGCTCGACGGGCACGCCCGTGGGCTCGCGGTCCAGGACCTCGCGCGCCAGCCCGCGGTCGCCCTCGCGCACCACCAGCACCAGCCGGCCGATGCCGGGGACCTGGCGGAACAGCTCCAGCGACCAGGTGACGATGGGCCGCCCGCCAAGGGGCAGGTAGACCTTGTTGCGGCCGCCGCCGGCCCTGGTGCCGGCTCCGGCGGCCAGGACGATTGCGGCATGCGTGGTCACCTGGCCACCCCTCCGCTGGCCACCCGGGCCAGCCAACGGTAGCGGATCGTCGCCCAGCGGCCGATTGTCGTCATGTCGTCGCCTTCGGGTAGGCTTCCACCTCGAGAGAACGCCGCCTTGACCCTGCGGCGGCCGGGCCGGTCCTGCAGGGAGGCTGCGCAAGCTCACGACGATCCTGAACCTGGTCTGCGCCACGGCCTGCGCATCGCGGCCGGGCGGACCGGTCCGAGCGGCAAGCGCTCACCACGTCAAGACCGCCGCCACCGCACCGGAGCCGTTCCGTGCTGGCTGGCACGCCTGGCCGCGTGCCTGCCCACCGCCTCGGGCGCGGCGCGGCGCCAACCGGCAAGGAGCAGCAGATGACAACCCAAGATCGTCCGCGCGTCCTGGTCACGGGGGCCGGCGGCTTCATCGGCCACCATCTCGTCACGTCGTTGAAGCAGCGCGGCTACTGGGTCCGAGGGGTGGACACCAGCCTTCCCGAGTACACCGTGGTCGACGCCGACGAGTTCGAGCTCCGGGACCTCCGCCGCTTCGACGAGTGCCTGCTGGCCACGCGCGGCATCGACGACGTCTACGCCCTGGCCGCGGACATGGGAGGCATGGGGTTCATCTCGGCCAACCATGCCACCATCCTGCGGAACAACGCGCTGATCAACATCCACACGCTCGAGGCGGCCCGCATGAACGGCGTCTCGCGCTACCTGTTCAGCTCCTCGGCCTGCATCTACCCCGACCACCTCCAGGCCGAGGCGGACGTCACCCCCCTGCGGGAGGAGGACGCCTACCCGGCCAGCCCGCAGGACGCCTATGGCTGGGAGAAGCTCGTCGCCGAGCGCCTGTGCCGGTACTACGCCGACGAGTTCGGGCTCGAGACGCGGATCGTCCGCTTCCACAACATCTACGGGCCCTACGGGACCTACGACGGCGGCCGCGAGAAGGTCCCGGCGGCGCTGTGCCGGAAGGTGGCCGCGGTCGAGCCGGGCGGGGAGATCGAGGTCTGGGGCGACGGGAAGCAGACGCGGTCGTTCTGCTACGTCGATGACTGCGTGGAGGGGATCTACCGGCTCATGCAGTCGAGCTACCGGGAGCCGCTCAACCTCGGCAGCGACGAGCTGGTGACGGTCGACGAGCTCGCCCGGATCATCGTCGAGATCTCGGGCAAGGCCGGCATCACGCTGCGGCACGTCGACGGCCCCCAGGGCGTGCGCGGCCGCAACTCCGACAACCGCCGGCTGCGGGAGGTGCTGGGATGGGAGCCGACGATCACGCTCGCCCAGGGGCTGGAGCCGACCTACCGCTGGATCGACAAGCAGGTGGCCGCCGCGAGGACCTCCCCGCCGGCCGCCGGCCGCTAGACCGGTGCGGCTCCACGTCGTCTGCGAGCGGGATGTCGGCCTGTTCTCGCTCATCCAGCAGGTGATCGCGAACATCCCCTGGGCCCTGGCCGAGCACCGGATCCCCGTCGTCCATTTCGGGCGCGGCACCTGCTACTGGACCCCCAACGGCTACCGCGGCCGGCAGACGGTCTGGGAATACTACTTCGAGCCCGTCCTCCCCGGTCACCCGGCCTCCAGCATCCCGGAGCCCGTCCGGGCACGCCTGTCCGCCGAGCCGCCCTCGCCCCACGAGGTGGGCTACCTCGCCGACGAGCACACCTTCGTCTCCAGCCACTTCGGAGACCATCCACAGCTGACTGGAACGGCGCTGCGAATCCCCTACAGGTGGGACGATCCAGATGACGTGTTGCGGCGCCAGGCAAAGGCCATCATCGACCGCTACATCCGCCCGCGCGCCTACCTGCTGCAGAAGGTGGACGACTTCTTCGCCAGCCGGATGGCCGGACACCACCTCATCGGCGTGCATGCCCGGGGGACCGACGCGACCTCCAGGCAGGAGCTCCGCCCGTTCCGTCAGGGTTCGCTGGTGCTCTCGCGGTACGTCGCCGAGATCGAGCGCCTGCTGGACACCCAGCCACGGGCCAAGATCCTGGTGGCATCGGACGAGCAGGCGACCCTGGACCACCTGGCGTCGGCGTTCGGCGTCCGCGTGATCGCCTACGACACCGTCCGGCACCGGGACGGTGAGGCGGCCGGACAGGGCCCGACCGGCTGGATCATGCCGGCCTACATCGCCCGGGACCGCGACGTGGCCGCCCGGAACGGGGAGGACGCGGTCATCGAGTACCTGCTCCTGAGCCGGTGCCACCAGCTCGTCCACAACGGGTCGAGCCTGGCCAGGACGGTCCTGCTGAACGCCCCTGAGCTGCCGCACACCAACACCCACCGAAGGAGCGTCGTCCGTGACAGCCGTTGACCGGAGGACGATCGAGCGCGTCAAGGCGGAGAAGCGGCGGCGGCGGTCCTCCTCCCACCGCTACCAGGACCGGCCCAGGCTGGCGTTCGTCGTCCATTCCTTCAACCGCATCGCCAACATCGACCAGCTGGTCGGCGGCCTCAGGAGCATGGGCGACCACGAGCTGATCGTCTGCGAGGACGGCTCGCTCGACGGCTCCCGCGAGAAGTGGCTGTCCTACCTGAACCGGCCCAACGACTTCCTGATCCACTCGAACGACCTCCACGAGATCCGGGTCCTCGACCGGGCGATCCGGTTCGCCCGCGCGGACGTCGTCTGCCTGGTCCAGGACGACGACCGCATCCCTCGCCAGACCGACTGGCTGGACGCCGCGCTCGGGGCCTTCGACGACCACCCCCGGCTGGCCATCCTCGGCGGCTTCCAGGCCTACGGGAGCTTCGACCCGGACCCCGCCAAGGCGAGGCGCATCTGGGGAGGCGACCAGTTCCGCTTCGTCCACCACGTGAACATCGGCCCCTACTTCATCCGCAGGCGGCACTACGAGCTGCTGGGAGGCTGGGAGTACTCCTTCTCCAACGTCGGCGACCCAGGCATCTGCGCCGACAACGAGCTCTGCCTCCGAGCCTGGACGAACGGCTACCAGGTCGGCTACCGCTTCGTCCCCTTCAAGGGCCCGGTGGGGCACTACCCGCAGGACGGAGGCACCGTGCTGTTCTCGAAGGAGACGAGAGTCAGGAACGCGGTCCGGAACTCCGACACGATCTTCGAGCTGTACGGACCGCACGCCCGGCGGATCGACGAACTCGTCGCCGAGGCCAACGCGGGACTCCGGTCCGACGGCAAGCTGGCCCCCAGGCCCTAGAGCACCTCGTGGCCGGGGCGGGGCTCGGCCGGGATGGAGCCGAGGCGGCCGGCCTGGTAGTCCTCGAACGCCTGGATGAGCTCGGCGCGGGTGTTCATCACGAACGGCCCGTAGGCGGCCACCGGCTCGCGGATGGGCTGCCCGCCCAGGACCAGGACGTCGAGCTGCTGGTGGCGGCTCTCCTGGCTCGTGGCCGCCTCGAGCGTCACCACGTCGCCGGGCCCGTAGACGGCCAGCTGGCCAGTGCGCACCGGGTGGCGCTTCGAGCCGACCGACCCTGACCCGGCGAGCACGTACACCAGGGCGATGAAGTCGGCCCGCCACG
>DASUPQ010000497.1 GCA_036280995.1 Actinomycetota bacterium
CGTGCCCGGCGGCGCGGGGACCCCGGCGACGGCCCGTGGCCCGGTCGGCGGCAGGGTGTCGCCGCTGCTGATGGGGCTGATGGACTGGATCAGCCCGCCGACCCCGGTCACGATCGGGAAGCCGCCGCCGGTCGGGGTCGAGGGCTGGGAGGAGGCGGCCGCCGACCCCGGCGGGGCGGTGGCGCGGCCGCCACCGCCCGACCCGGCCGCCCCAGAGGAGGTCTGCGGGGTCTTGCTCTCGGTCGCCCCGGCCACGGCGCCGCCGAAGCTGGTGCACCCGTCGGGGCAGGGGCCCTGGTCGCTGAGGCCGAAGACCAGCAGCAGGCCCATGAGGGCGACGACCGTCGCCGTCCAGGCCCGGGCCCGCCGCCGCAGGGACGGGCGCCACTTGATCCGGTAGGCGGCCCCGCGCCGCGCCCGCACCGCCTGCTCGGCGGTGGCGTGGCGCGACCAGGCGGCGATGATCGCCGCCTCGAACGGCCCCAGCTCGGCCCCTGGCCGGCCCAGCAGCTTCGAGAGGTCGTCGGCCCTGAAGGGCCGGTGCAGGTAGTGCCGCGCCCCGTCGGGCGGGAGGTCGGGCCGGCGCTCGCCCTTGTCCAGCAGCATGACCAGCGGCCCGTCGTAGCAGTCGCGGACCTGCTTGTAGCTGAGGCGGCGGGCCTGGGGCTGGCTGTCGAGGACCACGGCGGCCACCACCGGCGTGGACCAGTCCGACAGCTCGGCCGCCGAGCGGAAGTGGGCGATGCGGTCACCGTTGGCGAGCAGGCGGCCGGTGATCGACGCCAGCCCTGGGTCCCGCGACAACAGGACAACCCGACGCTCCACGTCCACCGCTCCTGTCACTGACCGGATCGCGACGAACGGCCCGATGGAACCGGTCATCGCACTCGAAGGAGCATACTTCCATACTCGTCCGACGAAAGTCTCTACGCCGGATGCAGGAGGAATCAGGCGAGCGGGGGCGGCTTTTCGCCGACGTCCCCTTCGCCGACCCCGGCCTCGTGGGCGTCCACCGGGAAGCGGGCGAAGCCCTTCCAGGCCAGGCCGGCCAGCTCGTCGGCGAGCTCACCGGCGTCGAGGGGACGGCGTTCGTCCAGCCACCAGCCGGCCGCGCCCTCGGCCATGCCGACGATCGCCGCGGCCAGGGCCCGGGCCCTGGGAGCGGCCAGGCCGGCCTCGGCGGCGATGATCCTCGCCACCCGCCCGGCCACCCAGCGCCGGAACTCGGTCACCTGCCGCTGGAAGTCGGCGTCGAGGCCGAGGGCCTCGGTGAACAGCAGCCGGAAGGCGTCCTCGTGGCGGTCGACGAAGTCGAGGTAGACGCGGAACCCGCGCCGCAGCCGCTCCTCGTTGCCCTCGGCCTGGCTGAAGCCGCTCTCCAGCTCCTCGGTGAGCCGCCCCAGGTCGTTGGCCAGGAGCGCCGAGTACAGCGCCCGCTTGGAGGAGAAGTGCTGGTAGAGGACGGGCTTGGTCACCCCGGCGGCCTCGGCGATGGAGTCCATGGAGGCGCCCCGGTAGCCGTCGCGGGCGAACAGCCGCCTGGCCACGCCCAGCAGCTGGGCCTTGCGCTCGGCCGCCCGCAGCCGCATGCCGATGGGCACGCTCACCGGTTCCACCCCCTTGCGCAGACCCTGCCCGTTCCCGCATCCTACCGTTCAGTAGGTTACCGAGCGGTAACCCGCAGTACGGAAAGGATCTGCCCCATGATCGGCTTCGCGCTCTCCGAAGACCAGGTGGCCGCCCAGAAGTGGGCCCGGGAGTTCGCCGAGAAGGAGATCCGGCCGGTCGCGCCCCACTACGACGAGACCGAGGACTTTCCCTGGCCGGTCCTGTCCAAGGCGGCCGACATCGGCCTCTACGGCATGGACTTCTACCGCATGATCGGCGAGGACGAGACCGGCATCCTCCAGCCGCTGCTGGTCGAGGAGCTCTGCTGGGGTTGCGCCGGCATCTCCCTCGGCATCTTCGGCAGCGGGCTGCCGCTGGTCGCCCTGATCGCCAGCGGCACCCCGGACCAGGTCGCCCGCTGGACCCCGGAGCTGTTCGGCACCCCGGCCGAGCCCAAGGTGGGCGCGTTCGCCGTCACCGAGCCGGGCGCCGGGTCCGACGTCTCCAGCCTCCGCACCCGGGCCGTCCGCGACGGCGACGACTGGGTCCTCAACGGCCAGAAGGTGTTCATCACCAACGGCGGGATCGCCAGCCTCCACGTGGTCGTGGCCACCGTCGACCCCACCCTGGGCCACCGCGGTCAGGCCAGCTTCGTGGTCCCGCCCGGCACCCCCGGCCTGCGCCAGGGCAAGAAGGAGAAGAAGCTCGGCATCCGCGCCTCCCACACCGCCGAGGTCCTGCTCGAGGACTGCCGCATCCCCGCCGACTGCCTCCTCGGCGGCGAGGAGCGTCTCCAGGCCAAGCTGGAGCGGGCCCGCGAGGCCCAGGCGGCCGGCCCGACCGCCACCGCGTCCTCCGCCCCGCGCGCCAAGGGCAGCTCGGGCGCCCTGGCCACCTTCGAGGCGACCCGCCCGGTCGTCGGCGCCCAGGCCGTCGGCATCGCCCGGGCCGCCTTCGAGTTCGCCCGCGACTACGCCCGCGAACGGGTCCAGTTCGGCAAGCCGATCGCCGCCCAGCAGGCCATCGCCTTCAAGCTGGCCGACATGGCCACCGAGATCGACGCCGCCCGCCTGCTCGTCTGGCGCGCCTCCTGGATGGCCCGCAACGGCATGGGCTTCGCCCACGCCGAAGGCTCCATGTCCAAGCTCAAGGCCGGCGAGGTCGCCACCCGGGTCACCGACGAAGCCATCCAGGTCCTCGGGGGCTACGGCTTCATCCGCGACTTCCCTGTGGAGAAGTGGCACCGGGATGCCAAGATCTACTCCCTCTTCGAGGGCACGTCCGAGATACAACGCCTGGTGATCTCCCGCGCGAACGGGGGGATGGCCTAGACCGAGGGAGGAGCATGGGCGAGGTCGAGCGCTACCCGAACGGGATCTTCTGCTGGGTGGACCTGGGGACGAACGACGCCGCGGGGGCGAAGGCGTTCTACGGGGGGTTGCTGGGGTGGGAGTTCGACGACCTGCCCACGGGGGAGCAGGGGACCTACTCGACCTGCCGGCTGCGGGGGCGGGCGGTGGCGGGGCTGTACGACCGGGCGGAGACGCCGGGGTGGGGGTCGTACATCAGCGTCGACGACGTCGACCGGGCGACCGGCAGGGCGCGGGAGCTGGGGGCCGAGGTGCTGGTGGAGCCGTTCGACACGCCCGGCGGGGGGCGGGTGGCGACGGTCCGGGACCCGGCGGGGGCGTCGGTGTCGCTGTCGCGGCCGGGGGAGCGCTTCGGGGCCGAGCTGGTCAACGAGGACGGGACCTGGACCTGGAACGAGCTGGTCAGCGGGGACCTGGCGGCGGGCCGGGACTTCTATGTCGAGCTGTTCGGATGGTCGGCCTCCGACGCGCCGGGGGCGCTCCCGCGGACCACCTTCACCCTGGGGGAGCTGCTGGTCGGCGGCGGCCACGCCCCGGCGCCGGGGGAGGACCCGGCGCCCCGGTGGAGCATCGCCTTCTGGGTGGCGGACGCCGACGAGGCCGCGGCCAGGGCCGGGGAGCTGGGCGGGACGGTGCTGCTGCCGCCCATGGACATCCCCGCCGGCCGCTTCACGGTCCTGGCCGACCCCCAGGGGGCCAGCTTCAGCGCCACGGCCGTCCCCGGCGGCCCGACCAGGGGGGTCGACGGGTCCTGACGGCGCCGCGGATGCTTCGGCCGGCTGGTCAGCGGCGGGCCGCCCCCGCCCCGGCCGGCTGGCGCTCGGCCTCGGTCGTCGGCGTGAGCGCCTGGCCCAGGGGACGGCGCCGCTCGGCCACCCCGAGCAGGAACAGGTGGACCAGGAACAGCACGGTCGAGCCGATCAGGAACAGGATGCTCGGCAGGTAGGGGCTGCCCGGGTCGCGGTAGGCGAAGAAGGTCTTGGGGGCGAAGTCCGGCCGCTGCAGGCCCGACCCCTCCAGCGGGGTCGCGGGCGAGATCACCACCGCGGCCACCTCGGTCCCGTCCTGGATCGTGTAGAAGACCTCGGCGCTGAGGTTGGTGGCGTCCAGCTCCTCGCTGGAGTCCTCGATGTCGGCGTTGGTCTCGTCGATCAGGTCCTGGACGGCCGTCTGCCGGGCCGTGTCCAGGTCGGCCTTGAGGTCACCCTCGGGGGTGCCCTCCTCGAACTCGCCCTCGGGGGCCGGCTGCCAGCCGCTGCCGGCCCCGCCCTGGAAGTCCCGCACGCTGTCGTAGGTGGCGGCCACCGGGTCGTCGACGGTGAAGAACCTGAACGTCGGCTGGGTGCCCTTGGGGCCGGTGAGCGGCGTGGTCCCGGGGATGCCGAACAGCCACACGGCCGACAGCATGACCAGGAAGCCGAAGAAGGCCGTGGCCGCGATCAGGTAGCCCTTGAGAGCCCCGAAGTTCGAGGCCAGCAGCATGAACACCGACCCGGGCAGGAGCACGAAGGCGGTGAGAACGACGAGGAGACCCTTCACGGGCGCTGACGCCTCCTTTGCCTCGGCTGCCTACTCGGCACGGTTGCCACCACCCGCGGCCTCGAACTCGAGCAGCGGCCGCTCCTCGTCGTCGCTCTGGATCGACAGCAGGTAGTTGACCAGGTCGGTGATCTGCTGGTCGTTCATGGGCCCGCCGTAGCGGACGCCCCAGGTCGGCATGGGCGAGGGCGGGCGGCCCTTCTGGATCGCCTCCCAGGCGACCGTGGCCGGGTCGTCGTCGGGGTGGCGGCTGTGGATCTCGCGCAGGTCGGGGGCCTGGACGTCGGCCGGCTTGGCGTTCTTGACCCCGGGGGTGACGTAACGCTTGACCGTGCCGCCCTGGGCCTCCGGGCCGTGGCAGCGGGCGCAGAACTCGTGGTAGGTGGCCTGGCCGAGGCGGACCGACTCGCTGAGCTCCTTCTCGGCCGCGGCCCGCTGGCGCACCGGCTCGCGCAGGTACAGGAACGGCAGCAGCACGGCCAGGAACACGGTCAGGGCGACCCCGGCGACCTGGTACTTCTCCAGCAGCGGGCCCTCAAGGGCCTCGTCGGTGGGGCCGGGCCGGCGCGACGGCGGGGCCGACGGCCCGAACCGGCGGGCCCGCTCCCGGGCCGAGCTGATGACGATGATCAGCGCGACGAACAGGAAGATGGCCGAGACGACGGCCAGGATGAGGACGGTGGTCCGGCTCATTCCTCACCGCCGCCGACGCAGTGGGGGCCGTCCAGCTCCTGGCCGGTGGTGTTGGTCCCCCGGGGCGGGCCGGTGATCACCTTGGAGGTGTCGACCACGATCTGGCCGCCCGAGACCTCGATGGCGAAGCGGTCCAGCCCGCGCGAGGCCGGCCCCTCCTTCCACTCGCCGGCCTGGTTGTACTTGGAGCCGTGGCAGGGGCACTCCCACCACTGGGCGGTGGCGCACCACGGGACCCGGCAGCCGAGGTGGACGCAGCGCTGGTACAGGGCCATGAAGCCGCCGCCGGCGACCCCCGCGTACACGCCCTCGGTGTCGTCCTCCTCGTTGTAGGGGACCAGGTAGAAGCGGCCGTCGGGGTTGTAGGCCTGGCCGTCCCCGGCCTCGATGTTGGCGCTGATGGACTCGGGCGTGCCGGCCCGGATCTTGCTGCCGAAGCCCTCGGTCAGGTTGGGCCACAGGAAGTAGACGGTGCCGACGCCGAACCCGGCCGCGGCCGCCCCGAGCCCGGCCAGCCACGCCGTGCGCAGGAACGACCGCCGGCTCACCTGTGGCTTCTTGGGCGCCGGCCGGGGGGTGGCCGGTCGCACCCCCGAGGAGATCGCCATCGATTCCCTTCCTAGAATCTCTAGAACTCGAAGAACAGGCAGGTCTTGTCCGGATGGATCGGGGTCGAGCAGGTCTCGGTCCACGGCCAGACCCACTCGAAGCTCGGTCCCCGGAAGAACGAGCCGGCCAGCACGAGGATGGCCCAGAACATCAGGAACATCGTGAACATCAGGACGGCCAGCTTGCGGTTCTCGGGCCGCATCGACGGGTTCTTGTCGAAGTACGGCGCGGCCATCAGCGCCAGCAGGGCGATCCCGGGGATCGTCACGCCGGCCACCATCGGGTGGAAGTAGCGCAGCAGCTCCTGCAGGCCCAGGAAGTACCAGGGGGCCTTGGAGGGGTTCGGGGTCAGGTTGGAGTTGGCCAGCTCGCGCAGGGGCGCGTTGACCACCATGGAGAACACGGTCACGAAGGCGAATATGGCGAAGGCGGCCACCGCCTCGCGCAGCAGCAGGTGGGGCCAGACGTTGACCTTGTCCTCCTGGCGGGCCTCGGCCCGCTGGATGCCCTCGGGCGGGACCATGGCCAGCAGCCGGTGGGTCTCGCCCTGCTTGGCCGCGGCGCCGGCCTGGCCGGGCAGGCCCTTGGTGGCCACCGCGGCCGCCACCCGGGCCGCCCGCTCCTCGGGGGTGAGCCGCCGGCCCCCACCGTTGCCGGGAGCCGCCGGCCGGGCCGCCGGTGTGGCCGGCGCCGCCGGAGCGGACGCGGCCGGCGCCTGCGCCG
>DASUPQ010000498.1 GCA_036280995.1 Actinomycetota bacterium
CCGTACTTGCGCTCCAGGTCGCGCAGCAGGGCCATGCGGGTGTTGACCTCCTCGAGGCGGCCCGGGTCGACCAGCACCGCCTCGGCGTAGGCGCGCAGGCTGGAGGCGAGGTCGGCGACCTCGGCGGCCAGGGCCTGGGCCCGGCCGCCCAGCTCGCCGAGGGCGGGGTCGTGGCCGCCGGGGCCGTGCACGGCCCGGGCGGCGGCGCCGAGGGCGGTGGCCGCGCCGGCGTCCTCGTCGCCCTCCAGGAGCTGGTGGGCCAGGGCGGCCGCCTGCTGGAGAGCCTCGGCGTTGGCCAGGCGCTCGGCCTCGGCGGCCAGCTCGGCCGACTCCCCCACCCGGACCTGGGCGGCCTCGATCTCGTCCAGCTGATGGCGGAGCAGGTCGATCTCGCGTTCGCGCTCGCGGGCCCTGGTGGCCAGGTCGTCCAGCTCGCGGGTGACGGCGCGCAGCCGCCGCCAGCCGGCGGCGAAGGCGGCCCGAGGGCCCAGCGCGGGCTCGCCGGCGAAGCGGTCGAGCAGGTCGCGCTGGACGCCGGGGCGGAGCAGGTCCTGGAACTCGTGCTGGCCGTGGACCTCCACCAACGGACGGACAACGTCGGCGATCGCGGCAACGGTGGCCATGCGGCCCTGGAGCTGGGCCCGGCTGCGGCCCTCGGCCAGCACCTGGCGGGCGACCACGACCTCGCCGTCCTCGTCCTCCACCCCGGCGGTGGCCAGGGCGGCGGCGACCTCGCCGTCGCCGCCGGTGCGCAGGCGGCCTTCGACCAGCGCGGCGGGCCGCCCGGCCCGGACCGCGCCAGGGTCGGCCCGCCCCCCGAGCAGCAGGGCGAGGGCGTCGACGACCATGGTCTTGCCGGCGCCGGTCTCGCCGGTGAGCACGTTGAGGCCGGCCGAGACCTCGAGGCGGGCATCATCGATGACCCCGAGGTCGCGGATGCGAAGCTCGGCTAACATCACCTGCGATTCTAGCCCGCCTGGCCCACCCGGAGCCCGGCGCCGTCCCCAGCTCAGGGCCCGGCGTGCTTGGCGTCGGTGGCGGCGGGGTCGGCCAGGCGGAACTTGGAGCGGACCAGGCGGTAGAAGTCGGCCCGCCCGATCCGGACGAGCAGGGCGTCGAAGCGGCTGCGGCGGACCTCCACGACCGCGCCCGGGGGCAGCTCGCGGGCGGCCCGGCCGTCGACGCTCTCGATCACCGGGTTGTCGGGCAGCACCTCGAGCTGCACCGCCTCGTCGGGGTGCAGGACCAGTGAGCGGTTGAAGACCATGTGGGGCGCGATCGGGGTGAGCAGCAGCGCGTCCAGCCGGGGGGAGACGATCGGCCCGCCGGCCGAGAAGCTGTAGGCGGTCGAGCCGGTCGGGGAGGCGACCATGACCCCGTCGGCGGCGTAGCGGGCGAACGGCCCGCCGTCGCCGAGGCGGACCGCGACCGCGGCCAGCCGCTCCCGGGCCGCCTTCTCGAGCACGACGTCGTTGACGGCCAGGTCCTCGGCGATCTCCCGGCCGTCGACGAGCACCCTGGCCACCAGGGTGGTGCGCCGCTCGACCCGGTAGCGGCCGGCCCAGACGGCGTCGAGGGCGTCGCCGAGGCCGCCCGGCTCCACCTCGACCAGGAACCCGAGCCGGCCGGCGTTCACCCCCAGCGCCGGCACCTGCTCGACCAGGACCAGGCCGAGGGCCCGCAGCAGGGTCCCGTCGCCGCCGAGCGCGACCACCAGGTCGAGCCCGGGGGCGAACTCCGGCTCCTCGACACAGGGCACGTCCTCGCCGACACAGCCCCGCTCGGAGGCCAGGGTGCGCAGCTCGATCCCATGCTCGTCGGCCCACCCGGCCAGCAGCTTGCCCAGCTCGACGGCGGGCGGCCGCCCTGGGTGGACCACCACCCCGACCCGCCGCAGGCGGCTCACCCCGCGGCTCCGGGGAGGGCGGCGCCCTCGGCCAGGGCGGCCTCGAGGGCGGGCTCGTCAAGGGGGGGCGCGCCGGCGCGGAGGTGGAGGAACAGCTCCAGGTTGCCGGCCGGGCCGGGGAGCGGCGACGGGCAGAGCCCGGCCACCCCGAGCCCGAGGGAGGCGCCGGCGCCGGCAACCGCGCGGACGGCGGCGGCCCGGGCGGCCGGGTCGCGGACCACGCCGCCGCGGCCCACCGCCTCCCGGCCGGCCTCGAACTGGGGCTTGACCAGCAGCACCAGGTCGCCGCCGTCGCGGGTGACGGCGGCCAGCACGGGCAGGACCAGGCGCAGGGAGATGAACGACAGGTCGGCCACGGTCAGGTCGACCGGGCCGCCGACCATCTCGGCGTCCAGGGCCCGCACGTTGGTCCGGTCCAGCACCCTGACCCGCGGGTCCTGGCGCAGGCGCAGCTCCAGCTGGCCGTAGCCGACGTCGACGGCCACCACCTCGGCCGCCCCCGCCTCCAGGAGCACGTCGGTGAAGCCGCCGGTGGACGCGCCCGCGTCCAGGCAGCGGCGCCCGGCCACCGCCACCCCGAGCCGCTCGAGAGCCGGGGCGAGCTTGTCGCCGCCGCGGCTCGCCCAGCGCCGGGCCGGCCCGGCCAGGGCGACCGGGTCGCCGGTGGAGACGAGCGTCGACGGCTTGGCCGCGACCGCCCCGCCGACCAGGACCCGGCCAGCCCGGATGGCGGCGCCGGCCGCCTCCCTGCTGGGGGCCAGGCCGCGCCGGACCAGCTCGCGGTCCAGCCGCACCCGGGTCGGCACCGGCGCCCTACAGCGCCTCGAGGCGCTGGAGCTCGGCGAGGATGGCGGCGTTGACCGCCTCGAAGGCGTCCGCGTGGGCGGCCAGGTCGGTCTCGTCCAGCCCGGCCAGGGCCGCCTCGACCTCGGCCGCCGGGTCGGCGGCGCTCTCCTCCCGCGGCAGCGATCCCTCTGGCCCGGTCACGACACCTCCCGCAACGGCGACGACGCGGCAAGTATAGGTGGCAGTGGGCAACCGGGAGCGGGTCGTTCGCCGGTCGGCGACGCTCCCCCGGGGGACTCGGCACCGGGCCGGGTCGCTCAGGCCTGCCCGCCGCCCTCGGCGGACCTGGCGGACTTGCCCTTGGCCCGGCGGGTGCCCGGGGAGGATGCGGTCGAGCGCGAGCTCGTCCCGCCGGTCCGGGTCCGGGTCGAGGCCTTGGCCGCCGACCCCGACGACGCCGCCTTCGCCTTGGAGGACGCCGCCCTGGACGTCTTGGGGGAGGTCGTGGGCGCCGCGGCCTTGCTGGCCCGCTCGAGCTCCTGCTCGAGGGCGCGGACGCGCTGCTGCAGCCGGGCGACCTCGTCCCTGGTGGCCATGCCGAGCACGCCGAGCTGGCGCTTGACCTCCCGCTGGACCAGGCGGGTCATGATCTCGCGGTTCTTCTGGGTCCGGCGCATCAGGTCCTCGGCCACCCGGCCGACCTGGGCCGACTGGACCTCGCCCTGCTTGGCGAGCAGGGCCGCGACCCGATCGGCCTGGGCCCGGGTCAGGTCGCTGAGGCTCGCCAACGCCTGTAGGTACTGCTCCCTCCCGCTCGCCACGGCACACCTCCAGCACGCGTCCGGCGCCAGGATTCTGTCAGCGGCTCCGGAACCGGTCAACGAACCCGGGTTGGCGGCCAGCCCGTGTGGTAGAACCGGTCAGTCGGACGCGGGGTGAGGAGGGTGGGAGTGGCGACCAAGGCCGAGGTCGAGCGGCAGCTCGTGGTGCTGATGGCCCGGCTCGACGGCAACGAGGCCAATGTGCGCTCGGCCATCCCGAGCCGCAAGGTCCTGCGCTGCCACGTCCCCGACCTGGGCGCCGACTGGTACTCGGTGGTCGACCAGGGCCACGTCTCCCAGCCCAGCGAGACCCCGCCCAACGGCCGCGCCGACATCACCCTCCGGGTCGGCTCCGACGACCTTGTCGACCTGGTGGAGGGGCGGATCTCGTTCCTGTCCGCGTTCACCTCGGGCAAGGTCAAGGTCGACGCCAGCATCGTCGACCTGCTGCGGCTGCGCAGCCTTCTCTAGGAGTCGGATGCTCGGGCTCATCCCGATCCACGACGACAACCCGACCCGGCAGCCGGCGATCGTCAACTGGACGCTCATCGCCGTCAACGTGGTGGTGTTCTTCCTCTCGCCCATCTCGCCGCTCGACGTCGGCGGCGACGCCAACACCCCGGAGGGGTTCTGCCGCCAGCTCGCCTTCTTCCGGGAGTGGGCGGCCATCCCGGTGGAGCTGCTGGAGAACGACCCGCTCGACAGCACCACCGGCGTGGCCGAGTGCAACCGGTTCGTGCCCGCGGAGCCGGACTACCAGAAGGTCCCAGCCCTGTCGGTGCTCTCGGCCATGTTCCTGCACGGGGGGCTGCTGCACCTGGCCGGCAACATGCTGTTCCTGTTCGTGTTCGGCAACAACGTCGAGGACCGGCTCGGCCACCTCCGCTACCTGCTCTTCTACCTGGCCTGCGGGTACGTGGCCACCTACGGGTTCGCCCTCTCCGACCCGTCCAGCACCGACACCCTGGTCGGGGCGTCGGGCGCCATCGCCGGGGTGCTCGGCGCCTACCTGCTGCTGTTCCCCAGCGCCCGGGTGACCAGCCTGGTGCCGTTCCTGTTCTTCATCCCGGTGTGGCTGCCGGCCTGGATCGTGCTCGGTTCCTGGTTCGTGCTCCAGTGGCTCTACTTCCAGGGCGCCGCCACCGCCGAGGGCGCCGGCGTGGCCTACCTGGCCCACGTCGTCGGGTTCGCCGCCGGGGTGGTCCTGATCCTCCTCCTCGGCGGCCTCCGCGCCCGCCGCCCCCCGCCACCACCGCCGGCCCCGCCCGACTGGTACTACGGCAGACGCTACTAGCCGTCGCCCAGGTCGCGGAGCTCGCGGATCAGGGGCGGGGCGGCGGGGTCGGCGCCCGGGTCGGGGCGGAACCCGAGGCGGGTCAGGAACGCCCCGGCGCCGGGGGGGGCGGCGACCCGGGCCAGGCCGGCGGCGCGGGCCTCGATGCAGGCGGCCATGACCAGGCGGGTGCCGACGAGCCGGTGCCGCCAGGCCTGCTCGACCACGGGCCCGTCCAGCTGCCCGGCGGATCCGTCGGGCCGCACGGCGGCCGCGCCCACGACCCGCCCGTCCTCCCCCGTCACCGCGACCAGCAGCCGGCTCCCACCGCCCTCGTCCGCCCCGAGCAGGGCGGCGGCCGCGTCCCGGTCGGCGCCGGTGGCGGGGTGGACGGCCGGGCCGGGCTGCTCGAGCAGGCCGCCGACGTCGGCCAGCAGGTGGTCGGGGACGGTCGCCAGGTCGGGCAGGTCGGCCGGCCGGGTGACGCCGCTGAGGACCAGCGCCGTCGACCAGCCGAGCCGGTGGGCGCCGTCCAGGTCGGTGTCGGCCCGGTCGCCCACCATCAGGTAGGGCCCGGGGCCGATGGCGGCCGCGGCGGTGTCGAGCAGCGCCCGCTCCGGCTTGCCGGCGACCTCGGGCCGCACCCCGGTGGAGGCCCGTAGCAGGGCCAGGGTCGCCCCCGCCCCCGGCCAGAACCCGTCCGGGGTCGGCAGGGTCGTGTCCGGGTTGCTGCCGACGAACCTGGCCCCGGCCCGGATGGCCAGTGTCGCGTCCCGGACCCGGGCGTAGGTCAGGTCCGGGTCGAACCCGACGGCCACCACCTCGGCCTCGCGCCACGCCGGCCCGTCGACCACCCGGGCCCCGGCCGCCTCCAGCGCCTGGCGCAGCCCCGGGCCGCCGACCACCATGACCCTGACCCCGTCGAGCCCGTCCCGCCCCCCGAGCAGCCGCACCGCCGCCGCGGCCGAGGTCAGCACCTCGCCCTCGGCCGCCTTGACCCCCAGCCGGTTCAGCTTCTCGGCCACCCGGTCGGGGGGCCGGTAGGAGTTGTTGGTCACGAACGCCACCTTGACGCCCAGCCCCCGCACCTGGTCGAGCGCCCCCGGCGCGGCCGGCACGACCTGCTCGCCCAGGTAGACGACCCCGTCCAGGTCGAAGACGACGCCCCCGAACCCGGCCACCAGCGCCCCGCCGTCAGCCACGACCGGGTTCCTCGGCGGCGCGCAGGCGCTCGACCCGGTCGAGGGCCTGGCGGTAGGTGTCGACCTCCGGGCGCATGACCACGGCCAGGCGGAGGTGGCCGACGGCCCGGGCCCGCTCGCCGCCCCTGGCCAGGCAGAGGCCGAGGCCGAAGTGGGCGTAGTCGTTGCTCGGGTCGATCTCCAGGGCCTCGGAGAACTCGGCCTCGGCGGCCGAGGTCCGGCCGGCGCCGTAGTAGGCGCGGCCCAGCGCCTCCCGGACCGAGCCGTGCCCCGGGGCGGCGTCGCGGGCCTGTTCGAGCGCGATCACCGCCTGGTGGGCGTGGCCGGCGGCCAGCAGCTCGCTGCCCCGCCGGAACAGCTCGTAGGTGTCGACGTCGATGGTCATCCTCCGGATCACGGGCGGTGAGCAGCCTGGCTGGCGACCGGCGGCCCGCGCTTGCTACAAACACGGCCATGACCGACAACCCGAGTGCGGCGGCACCATGGTAGCCGTCGCCCCCTTCCGCGGCCTGCGCTTCGATCCCGCCGTCGTCGGCGCCCACGCCCAGGTCACCGCTCCCCCCTACGACGTCATCTCGCCCGAGGCCCGCGACGCCTACGAGGCCATGAGCCCCTACAACGTGGTCCGGCTGATCCTGGCCCGGCCGGCCCAGGAGGACGCCGCCCCGGCCGTGCGCGACGGCAGCAGCGACTACCGGCACGTGGCCGGGCTGCTCGACCGGTGGCGGTCCGAGGGCGTGCTCCGGCGCGACACGTCGCCATGTCTCTATGTCTATGAGGAGATCTATCAACTGAGGGGCGTCGAGCGGGTCCAGCGGGGGGTGCTGGCCAGCGTCGCCCTGGACGACACCGGCGCCTGGGTCGTGCCCCACGAGCGGACCATGGCCGCGCCCGTGGCCGACCGGCTGCGGCTGCTGGAGGCGACCGGGGCGAACCTCTCCCCCGTGTTCGGCGTGTACGCCGGCGCAGGCGGCCCGGCGGCCGAGCTCGACGACCTGACCGCCACCGAGCCGGCCCTCGACTGCGTCGACGAGACCGGAGTCCGGCACCGGCTGTGGGCGGTCGCCGACCCCGGCCGGATCGCCGCCTGGCGGGAGCGCATGGCCGCCCAGCGGGTGCTGATCGCCGACGGCCATCACCGCCACCGGACCTCGCTCGCCTACCGCGAGGCCATGCGGGCCGCCAACGGCGGGCGGCCGGGCCCCTGGGACGAGCTCCTCATGTACCTGGTCGACGCCGACCTGCACGGCCCGGCCGTGCTGGCCATCCACCGGCTGCTGGCCGACGTGGACGGGGCGGCCGTCCTGGCCGGCCTGGACGGCGACTTCGACGCCCGGCCGGCCACCTCCCCGGCCGAGATCGAGCAGGCCCTGGCCGGGCTGCCGGCCGACGCCGTCGCGTTCGGGCTGTACGCGGGCGGGCGCAGCTGGCTCCTGACCGCCCGCGACCCGGCCGCCCTGGCCGCCGAGGCGGGCCGCGACCGCCGCATGCTCGACGTCGAGGTCCTGCACGGCCCGGTGCTGAGCAAGCGCCTGGGGGTGAGCGACTTCGAGGGCCGGGTGGTGTACGAGAGCGACCTGCCCGCCGCCGTGGCCGCCGTCGACCTGGGCGCGGCCGCCAGCCTCCTGATCCTCCGACCGGCCCCGTTCGCCACCGTGGCCGAGATCGCCGCCGGCGGCGAGACCCTCCCCCAGAAGACCACCTTCTTCTATCCGAAGCCTCGGGACGGCTTGGTGTTGAGGCTGCTTGACGAGAGTCCCTGATCCATGTGGGGAGGAGCTGGCTCCCCCCAGGCCCCCGCAAGAGCGCCTGTGCCATGGTGCGACTGGTCACCAGGAGGTTGCCGTGAGTGTGCTCGACGCCCTGCCGGACGGGGTCACGGGGATCGACACCTACATGGGAGGCGCGTCGGAGATCACCGCCGGCTTCCTGCTCGCCGGTGAGCGTCCGGCGCTGATCGAGACGGGGCCGGCCAAGGTGGCCGGCGCGATCGCCGCCGGGGTGGCCGACGCCGGCCTCGACCCGGGCGACCTGGCCTGGATCGTGGTCACCCACATCCACCTCGACCACGCCGGCGGGGTCGGCGACCTCGTCCGGGCCTTCCCGAACGCCACCGTTGTCGTCCACCCGGCCGGCGCCCGGCACCTGGCCGACCCCGAACGGCTGCTGGCCAGCGCGGCCCGGGTCTACGGGCCGCTGATGGACACCGTCTACGGCGGCCTGACCCCGGTCGAGGCGGCCCGGATCAAGGCGGCCGAGGACGGCGAGGTCCTTGACCTGGGCGGCCGGCGCCTGGAGCTGCTCCACGCCCCCGGCCACGCCAAGCATCACCTGGCGGTGTTCGAGCCCGACCTGGGCGCCCTGTTCGCCGGGGACGGCGTCGGGGTCCTGCTGCCCTCGACCGGCGTCCTCCGCCCGGCGACCCCTCCGCCCGACTTCGACCGCGACCTGGCCGTGGCCAGCCTGCGCCGCTTCGCCGAGCGCAACCCCTCCCACCTGGTCCTGACCCACTTCGGCCCCATCACGCCCCCCGCCGACCGCCTCGCCGAGGCCGAGGACAAGCTGCTGCGCTGGTGCGAGACCGCCGAACGCGCCGCCCAGGAGCACGGCCCCGAGCTCGACCACATCGAGGCCGCCCTCCGCGAGCGCTTCGAGCAGGAGGAGGGCCACCAGGCCATGGACCCCGCTCGGTCCGAGCTCCTCAACAGCTACGAGTCCAACGCCGCCGGCCTCCTCCGCTGGATCCAGCAGCGCCAGCGCGCCGCCGGCGACGGCTAGCAGCGCTCGAAGACGGTGTCGGGGTTCGGCGGCGGCAACGGTCCCCCCTAGGTTGTCCTGTCCCCGAGTTGTAGCGACACTGGGGCACGTCCCCCACTAGCGAAGAGCGGCGACGCATCCTTCGTCCTGACCACCAAGTCAAGGAACGAGGAGGCGTCGCCGTGACGCAGGATGACCTGCTGTACCGCTTTCGTCTACGGGTGTTC